>CAYJMZ010000254.1:1879-4589 GCA_964370995.1 uncultured Fimbriimonadaceae bacterium
ACCCAAAAACCCCCCAAAAAAACCCCCCCGCCCCAAACCCAAAAAAAAAAAACAAAAAACTACAAACGACAAACCACAACGCTACCAGACCCGAACCTCCACCACGGCCTTCTCGACAACGGTCCCGACGGTGAGGCGCACGAGGTACTGGCCGGCAACGGGAGCGCCTCCTCGGCGGCCGCCCCCACCTGAGGGCCGCATGTTCCACAGCACGGTGTTGAGCCCCGCGTCCTTCCCGCCGGACAGGTCTGCGACCACGTTGCCCGCGATGTCCAGGATCTCCAACTTGAGCTCGGGCACCGCCTGCTTGAGGTAGTAGGTCACCGGCACCCCGTAGAGCGGATTGGCGCCCGTGTAGCGCTTGGCCCCCGCGAACGCGTCGAACATGTTCGAAAAGAAGCTGTACGCGAGCCCCGTGGGCGGCGTGAACAAGTGCGCGTCCTTGGCCCGGACCTCCTTGGTGAGCTGCTGCAGGGGCGTCACGTTGGCGATGTACACGCCGCGCCCATGGGTGCCGACGACGAGCTCGCCGTCGCGCCGGTGGATCAACAGGTCCTGGCAGGCGCTCGTCGGCATGCCGCTGGCGAAGCGGTTCCACGTGACACCGCCGTCCAGCGACACGTGGCAGCTCGTCTCGGTGCCCACGACCAGGAAGTCGGGGTTCACCCAGTCCTGCCGCACCACGCTGACCTGCTCGTGCGGCAGGTTGCCGGCAATCGAAACCCACGTCTTGCCGAAGTCGGTGGTCTTGTACACGTACGGCGTGGCGTCGTCCTCGCGGAACCCCGTGATGCTCACGAACGCCGTGCCCGCGTCGTGCGGCGATGCGCTCACCCGACTGATCCACCACTCCTTGGGCGCGCCCGGCATGGCCTCGTTCACCTGCGTCCACGTGCCGCCGCCGTCCTGCGAAACCCACACGTTCCCGTCGTCCGTGCCCACCCACAGCACGCCGATCTTCACCGGCGACTCGTCGATCGTGGTGATCGTGCAGTGCGGCACGTTGCCACGGACCTTCTCGGGGTTGTTGGTGGTCAGATCCGGGCTGATCGTGCTCCACGTGGTGCCCTTGTCGGTGGATCGGTACAGCTTGTTGCCGGCCCAGTAAAGCGTCTTCGCGTTGTGGGGCGATAGGAAGAACGGGGACATCCAGTTCGCGCGCTGGCCGGTCTCGCGGGGCCGGATCGAGCGCGACGTGCGCGTCTTGGCGTCGAACCGCGTGATGCTCCCGAACTGCGAGGAGGTGTAGATCGTGTCGGGGTCCTCGGGATCGGCGATCGAGTAGAACCCGTCGCCCCCGCTGATCGACACCCACTCCCCGTTGGCGATGCCCGAGCCCACGCGCGATCGCGACGGTCCGCGCCAGGCGCCGTTGTCCTGCAATCCCCCCATCACGTTGTAGGGCACGCTCATGTCGACCGAGATCGCGTAGAACTGGGGAATGGGAAGGTTGTTGATGAACTCCCAATTGTCCGTGCCATCGTACGTAGTGTATAGTCCACCATCATTGCCAAGGATCTGGTGCTTGCTGTTCGACGGGTCGATCCACAGGGCGTGGTGGTCCACATGAACCCCGCGGTCGATCCCGCCCTTGAACGTCTTGGCGCCGTCGGTGGTGCGCGAGTTGTTGGTGCCAAGCACGTACACGGTCTCCGTTTCGTTCGGGTCGACGATGATCTTGCCGTAGTACGAGCCGCCCGGCACGTTGCTGGTGCCCGGCCGCTTCCACGTCTTGCCGGCGTCGTCGGTGCGCCACACACCGGTACCGCGCGGGTCGGCCGTGATGATCGTGGCGTACACGGTGTTCGGCCTGGCGGGCGAGATCGCGAGTCCAATGCGCCCGAGAGAACCGGTCGGCAGCCCGTTCGTCATCTTCTGCCACGTCTTGCCGGCGTCGGTCGACTTGTACAGCGCGGAACCGGGGCCCGCCTCTCGAATGGTCCACGCGCGGCGCAACCGGTCCATGGATGCCGCGTACAGCACCTTGGAGTCTTTGGGACTCGCCACGACGTCGATGAACCCCGTGGTGTCGTTGTCGCCCTTGAGCACCAGGGCCCACGTGTTGCCGCCGTCGGAGGTCTTGTACACCCCGCGCTCGCCGCCCGAGCGGTATAGGGGTCCCTGCGCGGCGACGTACACGGTGTTGGGGTCCTTGGCGTCGATCGCGATGCGCCCGATGTGCCACGTGTCCCTCAGCCCCATGTTCGCCCACGTCTTGCCGCCGTCGGTGGACTTGTACACGCCGTCCCCGTAGTGGCTCGATCGCTGGTTGTTGTGTTCGCCGGTGCCCACCCACAGCGTCTCGGGATCGCTCGGCGCAATCGCAAAATCTCCGATGGAGATCGTGGCGTTTCCGTCGAAGATGGGGGTCCATGTGGTCGTGTTGTTGATGGACTTCCACAGCCCCCCGTTCGCCCCCGCCACATACACGGTCGACAGTTGGGACGGGTGCACCTCGATGTCCACCACCCGCCCCCCCGTCACCGCTGGCCCGATGGTACGGAACGTGAAGGACTTGAGCAGGTCGGCATCCGAAGGCCCGACCTGCGCGTGTACGAAACAAACGGCGCCCAAAAGCGCCGCGGCAGCCAAAACGGTTCGCATCACACCCGGTTACTTCAACAGGGCACGCTTAGGTTCCTTCGGATGGTTTGGTGGTTTGGTGGTTTGGTGGTTTGTGGTTCGGATGGGATGGGATTCAGGCGAGGGG
>CAYJMZ010000255.1:0-4588 GCA_964370995.1 uncultured Fimbriimonadaceae bacterium
CCCCAAGCCCGCGTACGAGGCGATCCGCACCTACTCCCGCGCCCTGGAAGGATGGCACCTCCTGCGCTCTTTGCCCGGCGACCGTGCCTTGTTCTCGGGAGATCCACTGCGGGTGTTTGCTTCCGAGGGCGGCACTCCGACGGAGAGGGCAGCGACACCCGAAGAGGCGCGCGCGTTGCGGATTCCGTGGCCAGATGGGCCGTGGGTCGTCGGCGGGGTTCCGCACGTGCGCGCCGCGCTCAAGGCCGCGCTGGACGCCCTGCCACCTGGAGAATCGCTTGCCATCACCGTCCGGGCGCGCGAGATTCGGGTGACGCACTCGACCCTGGAGTCCGGGGCCCAGGCCCTGGCCGACGCGCTGGCAGGCGATGGCATGCAGCTCCTCTCCATCGTTTCAAACGGACAGCCCGTTTGGGCGGGGTGGGCGGGATTCGTGGCGCCCGTGGGTGTGGAGCTCCGCCCCGAGCCGGCTCAGCAGCGGATGCTTGTGGTCATCCAAGACTCGCGGGACACCCCCGACCGAGTGCTGGACGTGGAGTTGGCGATAGGCCCCCGTGTTCTGCGCCAGCGGGTGGCCCTGCGCGGCGGGCGCGGCGAGGTCAGCTTCCCGTGGTACCCGTGGGAGGCGCGATCCAGCTTCAGCGCGCGCGTGCTGGGCGAGGATGGGGTGCTTGGCGTGTCCTCCGCTACAACCATCGGCGAGACGATCGACCTCATGGCGGTCGACCGCTGGGAGGCCCGGCCCGAAGGGGATGCCGCAGTGTTCGCCGAGGCGAGCGTCAAGCGCGTGTCCTCGGCACTTGGTGGACCTTCGACTGAGGCTCTGAGGCTCGACTACCGTGCCGCCAAAGGGTGGCGGTACGTGGTCCTCGCCGACCGCAAGTCTCAGCCGCTGGCCGGCACCCCCGATGCTCTGTTGGTGTGGGTGTACGGGGACGCGTCCGGCGACATGCTGCGGATGCGCTTTGAGGACTCGAAATCGCAGACGTTTCAGCCCGATTACGGCCCGATCAACTGGCGCGGGTGGCGACGGATCCGGTTCTCCCTGCGCGGAGACCGTGCGGGTTTTTGGGGCGGGCCCGTCGATGGCGTCGTCCACTATCCGATCCGAGTGACCGTACCCGTGCTCGTGGATCTCGTCGGACGCGCGGGCTCCGGCTCCATTCAGATCGCGGGCGTTGTGGTGGTCGGGTCTCCTACCGAACGTAGCGGACCCACGTAGCACAGGCTCCCAGCCAGTGTCCGGGCCGGACCGCCAATCGGGACGATCGCGGCCACGAAGCGCCCCTACTCTTCGACGAGGTACTCGGCGATGAGCAGCGCCGTGTCGTGGAGCGCGTCCGAGTGCGTGCGCTCGTAGCCGTGGCTGGTGTCCACCCCGGGGCCGATCAGGGCGACCTCGGCCTGGCCGCCGCCGCGCCAATACACCGAGCCGTCGGAGCTGTAGAAGGGATACACGTCGCTCTTGAGGTCGATGCCCGCCTTCTCGGCAATTCCGCGGAGGGTCTGTGTGAGCCGGCGGCTGTACGGACCGGACGAGTCCTTCACGCACACCGAGCAGTGGAACTCGTCGCCCTGCAAGCCCTTGCCCAGAGCCGCCATGTCGAGCACCACGAGTTCGGCGAGGTTGTCGGGCAGCCCGTCCAGACCACCGTGACCGACCTCCTCGAAATTGCTGAACTGTGCGGTGGTGTGCTGGGCAGGGGTGATGTTCTGGTCCCGCAGCGCCTTGAGTGCGGCCACGAGGCAGGCCACGCAGGCCTTGTCGTCGAGAAACCGCGAGCGTACGAAGCCCGAGGCCGAGTGCTCGAACCGCGGGTCGAAACTTACGAAGTCGCCGATCTCGATGCCGAGCAGTCGGGTTTCATCTGCCGAGTTCGTGCGCTCGTCCAGGCGCACCTCCAGGCTGTCCGCGTCGCGTTTGCCCGAGCGCGCATCCTTGTTCACATGCACCGCTCCGTTCGCGAACACGATCGAACCGCGCACCTGGGAGTCGCGGCTTGTGTGGACCCAAACGCCCTCGCTTTCGACGGAGGGCCACATCACCCCGTTGAGGGCGGTGAGGCGCAACCGTCCGCTGGGTTTGATCTCCGCGACCATTGCGCCGAGCGTGTCCACGTGGGCCGACAGCGCGCGCGGGTGATCTTGCCGCAGGCCGGCGATTTCGGCGATCAGGGCGCCCTTCGGCGTGATGTGGCTCGCAATGCCCAAGCCTCCCAACTCCCCTTCGACAAGGCTGACGGCCCACTCCGTCGAGCCGGTGGGGCTCGGGGTGTTGATCAGGTCGGTTAGGAAACGGGTCAGGAAGTCGAGATCGATCTCAAATCGGGCCAAGGCACACCTCGTGGTGCGTCTCTTTTACCCTACGCGCCGCTTTGGACTGCGGCGGCCCGGCGCCGCTTTGCACTGGCGGCGGCCCGGCGCGCGTCAGCTCTTGTTGCGGATGTGAAGAAGGTCGCCGTCGCGCACCACGTAGTCCTTGCCCTCGAGCGACATCTTGCCTGCGGAGTACGCCGCGTCCAGGGAGCCGTAGGTCGCGTAGTCGTCGTAGTGCACGACCTCGGCGCGGATAAAGCCCTTGGCGATGTCGGTGTGGATGATGCCCGCGGCCTTGTGCGCGCTGGCGCCGCGGCGGCAGGGCCAGGCGCGCGTCTCGTTCTCGCCCGCGGTGAAGAACGTGTGCAGGCCGAGGGCGTCGTACACCGCGCGCACGACCTTGTCGGAGGCGGGCGTGTCGAGGCCCATCGAGGCGAGAAACTCCGCTTGGTCGCCCGGTTCGAGCAGTGAGATCTCCTCCTCAATGGGCGCGGAAACCGTGAACGCGGGGGTCTCCTTGGCTGCGAGGGCCGCGATGCGCGCCTCGAGGTAGGCGGGGGTGGTCGCCGCGTCGGGCTCGGACACGTTGAACGCCACGACCATGGGTTTGGCGCTGAGGAACTGGTAGTTGCGCACCACGGTCTGCGCGTCCTCGTCGAGTTCCAGCGCTCGGATGGGCGTGCCATCCCCCAACGGGCCTTTGAGGTTTTGGAAGATCACCTTCTCGAGGTAGTCCGGTAGTCCTGGCGACTTCGCGGTGGGCGATTTCTCTAACTTCTCAAGGCGATTCTCGACGATTTGCAGGTCCGCGAGCACCAACTCGACGTCGACGGCATCCTGGTCGCGAAGGGCGCCCACCTCGGCGTGGAACGGCACCGTCGGCGATTCGAACGCGCGGACGACGTGCAGCAGCAAGTCCATCTTGCGCGCGCTGTCGAGGAACCGCAGCGAGAACATCCTTGAGCCGCTTTGCGCGGGCTCGAAGTCGTCGTGGAGCATCACCGTGGCGGGCGTGATCTTCTTGGGTTTGACCTGCGCGACGATTTTGTCGAACCGCTCGTCGGGCACGGGCACGGCGGTCACGTCACCCTTGGCGAGGCCTCGCGACGCCGCGCGGTACAGGGTGCTGCGCCCCGAGGACGCGTAGCCGATCAGGCCAACCTTCATCGGGTGGCGGCCCCTTCCTTGGCAAACTCGACCTGCACGGGCCGTTCCGCGAGTTGGGTGGGGAGGATCCAGAACACGTACACAGACACGGCGAGGGCGCCCAGAAGGAACCACGGGAAGCGCTTCTGGGTGCGGCGCCGCGCGCCTTCGACGGGTTCGGTGCGTGATGCCATTGGCCCCAGTATATCTAGCGGCGTCGCGTCCCTCATGCGCAAGACCTTGACATGCCGCGCCGCAGGGCCCACACTTTCGGCATGGCGACGTCCGCGCGATCGGGTTCTGGCCCGTGGGTCCCGGCGCTGGCGTTCTTTACGTTCGTCGGCGAAATCGCCCTGCTGTCCGTGGACTCCTTGCGCCGGTTGTGGCGACGCCCGTGGGAGGTTCGCGAGACGGTCCAGCAGATGGCGTTCATCGGGGCCGCGTCGGTGCCGATCGTGGTGTTGACCAACTTCTTCTCGGGTGCCGTGCTCGCGCTGTACAGCACCGAGTTGATGACCCGCTATGGAGCCACCACCTTTGTGGGCGGCACGGTGGGGCTCGCCATCGCCCGTGAGATCGGCCCCGTGCTGGCGGGCATCATGGTCGCCGCGCGCTGCGGGTCCGCGATGGCCGCGCAGATCGGTACGATGGCGGTGACCGAGCAGATCGACGCGTTGAAGATGCTGTCCGTGCACCCGACGAACTACCTCGTGCTGCCGCGGCTGATCGCGTGCGTGCTGATGCTGCCCGTGCTGGCGTTGGTGGGTGTGTACGCGGGCGTGACGGGCGGTTGGCTCGTGGCGATGGGGGGCGGCGTGCCCTCGGGCGTGTTCGTGCAGTCGCTGCAGCAGTACGTCGAGCCGTGGGATTTCGTGGGCGGGGTGCTGAAGACCCCGGTGTTCGGGGCGATCATCGCGCTCGTTGCGTGCCAGCAGGGCCTCCGCACGCGCAACGGCGCCGTCGGAGTGGGGCAGGCGACCACGCAGACCGTCGTAATCTCGATGGTGCTGGTGTACGTGGCGAACTACTTCCTCGCCGCCGTGCTGTACCGGTAGGCGCGTGATTTGGGAGTGGGGGGGGGGGGGGGGGGGGGGGGGGGGGTGGGGGGGGGGGGGGGGGGGGGGGG
>CAYJMZ010000256.1:0-4573 GCA_964370995.1 uncultured Fimbriimonadaceae bacterium
GGTAGAAGCGGCCCACGCCGGGGATCAGGAGTTGCAGCACGCCGGCGAGCACGCGGCTGCGGTCGCTGGTCATCGTCTGGAACGCGGGCTGGTGGAATCCGCCGACCTGGGGCGGGGCAGAGGGGGAGCGCGGCACGGGCGAGATCGACGTGCTCAGGCTGGGCCCGAACGGCTGGGAAACCGGGGGCGGGGGAGGGGACGCGAACGGCGCTGCGGCCTTGAACGTGGACGCGAGGTCGGGAACGGAGTCCGCGGTGAGCCACTCCGCCATCCCGGTGCGCCACACGTACGAGGTGCGCTCGACGACGCCGCCCTCGATCAACTCGTCCATCTGCTCACGCGTGAGGGGGCCGAGCTGTCCGTAATGCCCGATGTAGTACCACTCCGCCACGATCGCTTGCACCTGAATGCCATTCTACTGGCGTCGAAGGGGTTGTACCGCATCAAGGCTCAGTTTGGGGGCGAAGGACCCAAGGGGCGATCGGGGATCGGGGATCGGGGATCGGGGATCAGGGATCGGAAGCCCCTCACCCCAACCCCTCTCCCCCCGGGGCCGGGGCGAGGGGCCCGGAGTCCGAATTCCGAGTCCCTGATCCCCGATCCCTGATCCCTGATCCCCGAGGGGTACCCTCACACCCGATGTCCGTCCGTGTCCGCTACGCGCCGAGCCCCACCGGGAGTCCCCATGTGGGCAACATCCGCACGGCCCTTTATTGCCACCTGTTCGCCAAAGGCCACGGGGGTGTGATGATGGTGCGCATCGAGGACACCGATCGCTCGCGGGCGGTCGAGGGGTGCGAGGAGGAGATCCTCGAGAGCCTTCGCTGGATGGGGATCGAGTGGCACGAGGGGCCCGACAAGGGTGGGCCGTACGCGCCCTACCGCCAGTCCGAGCGCCAGGCCGCGGGCATCTACGCGCCCTACATCCAGGCGATCCTCGACTCGGGCCACGCGTACAAGGCGTTCGATACCCCCCAAGAACTCGCCGAGATGCGCGCGGCCCAGCAGGCGAACAAAGAGCCCATCGGCTACTACGGGGGGCAGTGGCGCGATGCCTCGCCCAGCGCCGTTTTGGCTGCAGAAAAGGCTGGGCTGCCGGGCGTGATCCGGCTCAAGATGCCGCGCGACAAGGTGCTCTCGTGCGAGGACGCCATTCGAGGGCACATCGAGTGGCCTCCCGGTCTCGCAGACGACCCCGTGCTGATCAAGGCCGACGGCATGCCGACCTACCACTTCGCCGCGATGGTGGACGACCACCTGATGGGCACCACGCACGTCATCCGCGGCGAGGAGTGGATCGCGTCCGCACCCAAGCACATGTGGCTGTTCGAGGCGCTCGGGTGGACCCCGCCCGTGTTCGTCCACGTGCCCGTGATCCTGGGCAAGGACGGCGCGAAACTGTCCAAACGGCATGGCGACACGCGGTGCCTCGACTTCCGCAGCGCGGGATACCTGCCCGAGGCGTTGGCCAACTTCATCGCGCTCATCGGCTGGTCTCCCGGGGGCGATCGCGAACTGCTGTCCCCCGACGAACTCGCCCGCGCGTTCGATCTCAAGGGCATTCAACCCTCGCCGGGCGTGTTCGACATGGACAAGTTAAGCTGGATGAACGGCCACTACATGCGCGAGTTGCACGCCGAGGACCTGCTCGAACGGGTGCGTGCGTTCATCGAGCAGCCCGAGACCGACGCGTACTGGCGTGCGGGCGAGCGGGGCACGACCGGCGTCGCGGATGCCCTGGCCGCCCTTCGCGACGCGGTGGCGACCAGGCCCGCGTACGTGCGGCAGATCCTGCCCCTCTTGCAGGAGCGTGTGAGCACCCTGGCCGACTTCGGCCCCGCCGCGGCGTTCTTTGTTGCCGACGAGCCGCCGATGGACGCCAAGGCCGCGGAGAAGTGGTTCGGCGAGCCCCATGTCCGGGAGTTGCTGGTGGACCTGCGCGCTTTTGTGGCGTTGGGCGACACGTCGGCGGCGGCCTGCGAGGCGTTCCTGCGCGGATGGGGCGAGGCGCACGGGCTGGAGAAGCTCGGACCCGTGGTGCATCCGACCCGCGTTGCGCTGACGGGCAAGACCGCCGGCCCGGGGCTGTTCGAGCTCATGCAGGTGCTTGGTCCCGAGCGTATGCGGGCACGGATCGAGCGGGCTCAAAATCTGCTTTCCTGACCGCTGGGTAGCATGGGGCCTCGGGGGGGGGTTGAGTTGAGCCAAGTAGGTTTTGTCGGGTTGGGCGTGATGGGTGGGTCGATGGCCGCCCACGTCCTTTCAGCGGGCCACGACCTGGTCGTTTGGAACCGCACGCGCGAGAAAGCCGCGGCGCTGGAGCGGCGGCGCGCGCCCATTGCGGACAGCCTCGAGGCGCTCGGCGCCGCGTGCAACATGGTGTTCTTGTGTGTGAGCCGCACCGAAGACGTTCGCGAATGCCTCGACGCGCTCACCGGCACCGCCGCGCCTGGCACGCTCTTTGTGGACCACTCCACGATCTCCCCCACGGCCGCCGTGGAGATCCACGCGTCCCTTGTGGAGCGCGGTTTCGGGTTTGTCGATGCGCCGATCACGGGTGGGAGCGTGGGCGCTCAGAAAGGGCAGCTGACCGTGTTCTGCGGGGCGTCGGAGCAGGACTTCAACCGCGCGCTGCCCATTATGCAGAGCTACGGGAAGCGGATCGAGCGTGTTGGCGGTTCCGGCGCGGGCCAGATGATGAAGATGGCGAACCAGATCGCCGTGGGGGGGGCCCTGCTCGGGCTCTGCGAGGCGATGAGCTTTGCGGCGAAGGCTGGTCTGGACGTTCGGCAGGCCCACGCGCTGATCGGGTCTGGCGCGGCGGGGAGCTGGGCGTTCGAGAACTACGGCCCGAAGCTGCTCGCTGAGGACTGGACCCCGGGCTTCAGCATCGCCAACCAGCGCAAGGATTTTGGGTACGTGCTCGAGGCGGCCAAGGCTGTGAACGCCGCCACGCCGGGCACCGCATTGGTCGATCGCCTGCTTGCCACGCTCTCTGCCGAAGGGCACGACGAATGGACCACGGTGGCCCTGTTCGACGCGATGCGGCGCATGGAGTGGGACGCGTGACGGCTTTTGCCGTCGAAATGAAGGGGGTGTCCAAACGGTACGGGGCGGTCCAGGCGCTGGACGACGTATCCATCCATGTTGCTGCGGGGGGTATCCACGCCCTGATCGGCGAGAACGGGGCGGGCAAGACCACGCTGATGCGCGCCCTGTACGGTGCCATGCGGGCGGACGCCGGCGCCATGTTCCTCGATGGGGTCGAGGTGCGCTTTCCCCGCTCGTCCGACGCGATCGCGGCGGGTGTGGGCATGGTCAGCCAGCACTACAGCATCATCCCCGAGCTCACGTGTCTGCAGAACCTCATGCTGGGCGCGGAACCGTCCCAGGTGCTCGACACGCGGGCCAACACCGTGCGTGCCGAGGAGCTCGCCGCGCGGATGGGGTTCGCGTTCGACTGGGACGCCCCCGCGCAGGGGCTGAGCCCGGGGTCCGCCCAGAAGCTGGAGATCCTCAAGCTGCTGTGGCGCCGCTCGCGGATCATGATCCTCGACGAGCCCACGGCGATGCTGTCGCCCGCAGACGGCGAGGCGCTGTTCGCCAGCCTGGGCCAACTCGCCCGGGACGGGGCGACGATCGTGCTGGTGACGCACCGCCTGCCCGAAGTGCTCGAACACTGCGTGGACGTCACGGTGCTTCGAGGTGGGAAGAACGTTGCGGACCGTCGCGTGGCCGACACCAACGCCGCTGAGCTCGCGGAGCTGATCGTGGGTCACGCGCTCGAGCCGGCGGGTGTTGTGCAAGCGGCCCGCGCCGGGGCGACGGTGCTGGAGATGCACGACGTGGTGGTGCGCGGCGCGCGCGGCGAGGACGCCCTGAAGGGGGTGGACCTCGAGCTTCGGGAGGGCGAACTCGTGGGCATCGCCGGCGTGGACGGCTCGGGCCAGCGTGAGCTGATGCATGCGCTCGCGGGAGTGCTGCCCACACAACGGGGCGAGATGAGGCTTGACGGCACCGACCTCGGGCCCATGGACGCCCAGGCGCGCCTGGCTGCGGGCGTGCGGCTGATCCCCGAAGACCGCCACACGGAGGGCGTGATCGAGGAGTGGTCGCTCGAAGAGAACGCGGCCCTCGGCCTGCAGCGCCTAGCCCCCATCGCGCACGGCGCGTGGATCGATAGGGGCGCGCGACGGGCGCTCGCCGGGAGCGTGGCGGAGCGGTTCAACACGCGCCACGGCGGGCTCCATCAGCCCATCGCCAGCCTCTCAGGCGGCAACCAACAGCGCTTCGTGGCCGCGCGGGCGCTCGCCCTTCGCCCGAGGCTGGTGCTCGCGTTCCAGCCTGCCCGCGGGCTCGACATCGATGGCACTCGGCAGGTGTACGACGCGCTCCGGGAGCAGTGCCGGGCGGGAGGCGCCGCGGTGGTCGTGAGCTTCGATTTGGACGAGTTGCTCGAGAATTGCGACCGGATCGTGGTGATGAACGGCGGCGAACTCCTTTCGCCAGAAGCGGACGAGACGAGGGACCGCGCGGCCATCGGCCGCCTCATGGTGGGTGCACGGTGAACTGG
>CAYJMZ010000257.1:0-4535 GCA_964370995.1 uncultured Fimbriimonadaceae bacterium
GACCGACACCGCATCGAGCCAGGAACCCGAATTCTAAAGCTTGACGGACATCTAGGTTTCATCGCCTGCAACGTGCTCCCCTGTCCCCGATCGCGGACTCTGGGGCGAGGGGGGAACGCGGGTCAGGTTTGGAAGGGCGGCGGTTTGGGGGCGTTCTTCCCTTCGGGGGCCTTCTCCGGGCGCCGCTTGGGTAGCGGGATCGGCGCCGGCACCTCCAGCGGGGCAACCACGGGGACATGCGTCTGGTACACGGGCTCGACCGCCTTCGCTTCCGGCTCGGGGTTCTTCCCCATATCCAGTTGCTTGAGCTTCTCCACGAGGTCCACGCCGGTGAGGCGCTTGAACTGCTCCATCGTGCTGTACGCCTTCACGGGAAGCGACCCGCCCCCATCTCCGAACCCGGGAGCGCCCCCTCCGATCATCGTGACCTTCGAGATGTGGGTCGATGCGATCGAATCGGTAATCGCGGTGATGATGCTGTCGAGTTTGGACAGCAGCAGCACGTCGCGCCCACCCTTGCCTGCCTTGCGATAGCTCTCGGCCAACTTTCGCAGCGCGTCCGCACGGGCCTTGCCATCCTCGACGACGTGTACCATCTGAGCCTTCGCCGAGGCTTCGGCAGCCTCCGAGGAAGCCTTCGCCGGTTGGACAACGTCGGCTTGCAACATCGCCCGAATCTGCTCGACGCGAGCCTTCTGCACGTCGACCTCGGCCTTGGCCTGAGCGACCTGCGCGGCCACAGTGGACAACTCCTCCGCCACCAGCGCCGCCCTGCGTGTCAGCGCGTCGGTCAGGCGCCTCTGTGCATCGGCCTTGGCGATCGAGGTCTGCGCGTCGATTTGCGCCTTGGTCTCACGCTCCAGGTTCTCGGCCGCACGCACGAGCGACTCGGCCTTGGCCTTGGCCTCCGCGATGCGCGCGGTGCTCAGAATCTCGGCGCTCTTCTTCCTGCCGATCGAATCGAGGTAGCTCACGTCGTCGTGCACGTTCTGGATCTTGAGCGTGTCCACAACCAAACCCAAGGAGGTCATGTCGGCCTCGACCTCGTGCACCAGCCGCTCGGCGAACAGCAGTTTGTCCTCGTTGACCTCCTCGGGGGTGAGCGTCGACAAAACGCCGCGGAGGCTGCCCTCCAAAGTCGCCTTGGCGATTCGCATGATGTCTTCGCGACTCTTGCCAAGGAAGCGCTCGATCGCGTTGTTCAGCACCGGCTCGTGGCCGGCGATCTTCACGTTCGCCACGCCCTGAACGGTCAGGGGGATACCGCCCTTCGAATACGCGTTCGACGCGCCCACGTCGATGACCATGTTCGTGAGGTCCATCCGATCGACACGCTCGAGCAAGGGCACGCGAAAGCGCGATCCCCCCTTCACGATTCCGTAGCCATACCGGCGGTTGTCGGCCTTGAGCCTGCGCTGGCGGCCCGCAAAGATCAGCACCTCGTTGGGCGCGCAAATGTAGAACAGCTTGCGAAGGCTCATCAGGCCAACAAGCCCGAAGAACCCGATTACGGTGAGAATGATGGCGATGACCATTACGCCTTGCCTCCCTCGAGAGCGGCCGGCACGCCGTCTGGGTTTTGCGAAATCGCTTTGCGGATGTCGAGGCCCGTGGTGGTCGTCACCGCGTCAAGCACGGTGCCCAGCATCTCCGGGTAGATGGCGAGATAGTTCGACAGCACCTTGCCGTCGCCCCCATCGATCATGTCGAGGTTGTCGATCTGGATCTTCGCCACGCCCTTGGCGGCCTTGTCGAGGATCTTCTCGATCTCCTCGATCAGGTAGATCGTCAGCGCCTGATCGCCCGCCTCGGTCCACGCCGAGTTCATCTCTTCCAAGGCGAGGCCCATCGCAATGCCCCGCTCCCTCAAGATGGCCGCGTCGCCGCGCGCTTTGAACTCCTGGGCCGTGAGTTGGGCCTCCGCGGGGAGCACCTTGTCGGTGTGCAGGCGGATCTCCTCGAGCACGGCGCGCACCTGCTGCAGCTCCTGCTCGGCCTGGGCCCTCGCCTGACGGGCCCCGGCGAGCGTGCGCTCCTCCTCCGACCGCACATTGGCCTCCAAGTCGGCCTGGACGCGGCGAAGTTCGTTCTTCATGCTCAGCACGTTCGCCCCGACGTTCGCCTCGATGACCCGCGCGCGCCCGTCGTTCTCGGCCTCGGCCAACTCGGCGTTGCGGCGCATGTCGCTCTCGGCCATCTCCGCGTCGCGCACCACGCTGGCAATCGCCTCGCGGCCGATGGAGTCGAGATAGTGCGCGTCGTCGGAAATGTGCTGGACCTTGAACGTGTCCAGATGGATGCCGAGCTTGTTCAAGTCGAGTTCAGACTCCCTCAGCAGCTCGTCCGCGAACTTGAGCCGGTCCTCGTTGACCTCCTCGGGCGTCAACCGCGCAAGCACTCCGCGAAGGTGGCCCTCCATCGTCTCCTTGGCCACGCGCTGAATCTCCTTGGGATCGCGACCCAAGAAGCGCTCGATGGCGTTGCCGATGAGCTGTTGGTTGCTGGAGATCTTGACGTTGGCCACCGCATCGACGGCCAGCGGGATTCCGCCCTTCGAGTACGCGTTGCGCACCTGGATGGGCACTTCCATGGTCGTGAGGCTCATTCGGTCGACCTTTTCGATGATCGGCCAACGCATGCCAAGCCCCCCGAACACGGTTCGGAACCCCCTCGTGCCGCCATCGGCCATCTGCCGCTTGCGGCCCGAGAAGATCAACACCTCGTTTGGGGCGCCGATGTAGAGCAGGCTCTTGAGAAAGCCCACCAACACCAGGAACCCGATCACGAAGCCGCCTCCCCAGAGGATGCCGCGCATTACTTCAGCCGGAATATTCACCGTATCCATCTTTTTCTCTTCCAACCGCCTTCGGGCCTACCCGAACACGTCCTCGCGCGGCAACACCCGCGCCCGTCCATCGATCATCTCCACGATCACCACCGTCTCGCCGTCCTCAAAATCGCGTTCGAGGTCCGAAGTCGCCAGCACGTCGAGTTGCTCGCCCTTCACGGTACACCGCACCTTCCCGAGCGACGCGCTCCGGATCGGCGCCGTCACCCTCGCCTCGAGCCCCAAGAGGTCCGAACTGTGGACCGAACTGTCCGAGCCCATGCGCCGCAACTGGTGGAGCAGAATCGACACCGACAGTCCCATGAACAGCCCCGTGGCCAGCGCCCACAGCAGCGCCGCCCCCGACGGAAGGTCCGTCAGCCACGTCAAGAGCAACCCGGTGAATCCGAACGCCGCCGAGAGGTACGTCCAGAACCTCAGGCTGAAGAAGGGCAACCAAGGGCCGTCGTGGTCGGTGTCATGGCTGTCCGCCTCGATGTGCATGTCGGCGTCGTGGCCGAGATCGTGATCCACCTCGTGGTCCTGGTCCCCCAGGAACGCGCTGAGCAGCACCAGCACGCCGCCCGCGATGGCCGACACGATGTACAGCGTCAGCATCCGTCATCGCCCCGTGAGAACACATTCACAAACACAAACGCCGCTCCCTTGGGCAAAGGCGGCTGGTTGGGGAAACCTAATTCCATCGTCGTTCGTAAGGAGAAACGCGCCGGATCATCGGCGGGTTGCACGGACCTTCGTCGCGGAAGACCTCACTCTCCAAACCATTTCGCACGCGGGGATTGGCTCCTTGCCGACCGGCGCATCTTCCCTCTGATTTGGGGAGCGCTTTGGTTGCGCACGCCGCGGGACTGCTTGATTCCGAGCACCGGCGGGCGGCCCCGGGGATATCCTTGTCGCATGGCGCTGCACCTCCTTGACCATCCCTTGGCCGGACACCTCGTGGCAGGTCTCCGAGACGTCTCGACGCCGCCAGACCGGTTCCGCACCATGGCCAAGCGCCTCACCACCCTGTTGGCGCTTGAAGCCACGCGCGGAATCCGCACGAAGAGCGTGGACGTCGCGACGCCCTTGGAGACGGCCCCACAACGGGTGCTCGACCAGACGCTCGCCGTCGTGCCCGTACTGCGCGCGGGCCTCGGCATGCTCGAGCCGATCGTCGAGCTGTTCCCCGAGGTGTCGATCGGCTACATCGGCCTCGAGCGCCACGAGGACACCGCGATCGCCCACAGCTACTACTGCAAACTCCCCGCCCTCGAGGGCAAGTACGTGCTGTGCGTGGACCCCATGCTGGCCACCGGAGGCTCGGCGGCCCAAGCAATTTCGCTTCTCAAGGCACACGGTGCACAGTCGATCCAGATGGTGTGCGTGGTCGCCGCCCCCGAAGGCGTCGCGCGTCTGCTTGAGGCGCACCCGGATGTGCCGGTGTACACCGCTGCCTTGGACCGTGGGCTGAACGACCGGAAGTACATCCTCCCGGGCCTGGGCGACTTCGGGGATCGCCTGTACGGAACCCTGTGATGCTTCGTCAAGCCTAACAATTAGGATTGCCTGACCCCGTGTGAACCCGCCAGCCTCTTGCCTAGTGGCGTGGACGTCCCCGTCCGCGAAACACAAACCACGGCCCCCGTCAGCCTCCGAAAGGCGCATCGTCGGGATTTCGCAGACGTGGACGTCCGCGCCACTATGC
>CAYJMZ010000258.1:0-4483 GCA_964370995.1 uncultured Fimbriimonadaceae bacterium
CCACAGCACCGTATTGGTTCGCCCAGGGTCACGATTCTCGGCATCCCCGTCGATCGCGTGACGATGGAACAGGCGTTGTCGAAAATCGACGCGTTTGTTGCCGATGGGGGCCCACACCTGGTGGTCACCGCCGATTCGAGTGGGATCGTGGCGGCCCAGCACGATCCGTTCTTTCGCGATCTTCTGGTGTCGGCGGATCTCGTGACTCCGGACAGCGTAGGAATCCTGTGGGCGGCGAAGCGCAAGGGGCAGCCCATCGAGGCACGCGTGAGCGGCGTTGACCTTGTCGATGCGCTGTGTGCCCGCAGTGCGGACCGGGGCTACCGGATCTACTTTCTGGGCGCCGCCCCGGGGGTGGCCGAGATGGCCGCCGAGCGCCTCCGGCTCCGCCATCCAGGATGCCGGATCGTGGGCGTTCGCCACGGGTACTTCCCGCAGGAGAGCGACGAGGTGGTCGCCCGCGAAATCGCAGAGAGCAAGCCCGACATCCTGTTCGTTGCGATGGGCATTCCGCGCCAGGAGAAGTTCATCCTTGCGACCCGGGAGATCATCGGAGCCAAGGTCGCCATGGGCGTCGGCGGGTCTCTGGATGTGTTCAGTGGCCGCACGCGCCGCGCCCCGCGGCTGTTCCAGCGCATGAGGCTCGAGTGGCTGTGGCGGCTGTTGTTGAACCCCCGCAAGTATCAAAAGGTGCGGGCCCTGCCGAAGTTCGTGTGGATGGTGTTGCGCGCGCGATGAAGATCTACACGAAGACGGGCGACGAGGGCCACACGGGGCTGTACGGCGGATCGCGCCTTCCCAAAGCGAGTGCTCGGATCGAGGCGATCGGGGTTGTGGACGAGCTCAACGCCGAACTCGGGGTGTGCCGGGCCCTGGACGGGGAGTCCGGGCTCATGGGCGAGATCGCGCGCGTCCAGGAGTGGCTGTTCGACCTCGGCGCCCTGCTCGCAAATCCCGAGGCGAAGGGACCCAAGATCGGCGTAGGGCCCCTCGAAACGCAGAAGCTTGAGGCCTCGATCGACCTTCAGACGGACGCCCTTCCGCCGCTGCGGACGTTCATCCTGCCTGGAGGAAGTATGCTGGGGGCCCGATTGCACGTTGCGCGCGCCTGTTGCCGGCGCGCGGAAAGGTGGGTCTTGCGCCTGGCCGAGGGCGAACCCGTGCCCATCGAAGCGATCGTGTTTTTGAATCGTCTGTCGGATTGGCTGTTCGTGGCGGCACGGACGGCGAACGCCCACGCGCGCATCGAGGATATCGCATGGACTGGAAACCACCGCTCATCGTAACCCTTGTCGGCCTCGCCGCTCTTTCAATGGCGCAGGAGGCCGCGCGGCCCACCGCCAGCGCGCTGGTTTCCAAGGCGCTCGCACACTACGCGGGGGCGCAGTCCATGGTCGGCACGATTCGCTTCACGCAAACCGCCCAATCGAAGTCGGTGGTCGTAGAAACGAAGCTGCAGTTCGAGCGGCCGTCCAAGCTCTACATCCGACAGGAGCTGATCGCCAACGAGAGGATGCTGTGGCTCGTGGTGAGCAATGGCATGGAGTTCTCATACAACACCCCTGAGAACCTGCCGGGCGCATCCAACCTGCCCCGGCTCGTCGAGGCTGTGTCTCAGAACGGCTTGACGCTGGACGTACAGAAGATCTACAAGGCCGCCGCCTCCAGCATCGGCGACCGCTCGGCGGCGCTCGACATCGCGATCGGACATCCCGAGGACCTCAAGAGCCTGACCTTCCAGTGGGCGACGTTGGAGTCGCGAGGGCGTGTGCGCGTGGGCGGGGAAGAGCTGGACCTGGTTGCCGGGCGTTGGCGTCCCTACGGTACGGCCCCGGCCAGTGGCCAATACGAGATGTACATCACGCCTGCGGGAGAGCTGAGGCGCTACGTGGTCCTCGAGTCCGTGAGTCCACAAGGGGCAAACGGTGCGGTGTTCGAAATTCGTAGCGTGTGGGACGTGCAGCTCAAAGTGGGGGCCACCGTTGACCAGTCGCTGTTCAAAGTCATCCGCTGATTTCAGATGATTTTGCCCCTTCAAAACTTTTTGTTTGGCGGGGTATGCTTTTTTCGTCATGGTTGAGGCGTCTGGGACGATGCGATTCAGTGAAGTTCAACAAGGAATGCGCGCCCGGGTGGTGAGGGTACACAGCACCTCGCCGGAGGTCCGCAGACTCCAAGAGATGGGGCTTACACCTGGCACCGAATTCACCGTGCTCAAGATCGCACCGTTCGGCGACCCGGTGGAAATCGATTTTCGGGGATACCGCCTTTGCCTTCGACGCAAAGAGACCGCCGACTTTGAAATCGAGCTTGTGGACCAGGGGTGAGCATGCCTGGGTCTCTCGTTGCCATCGTTGGCAACCCCAATGCGGGAAAGACCTCCCTGTTCAACGGCCTGACCGGAGCCTTCCAAAGGGTGGGCAACTACCCGGGCGTCACCGTTGAGAAGGTCTCCGCCCAACTGAATCTTGGGGATCGCACCGTCGAGTGAATCGACGTGCCGGGTCTGTACAGCCTGCAGCCCGTTTCCCAAGACGAGGAGGTCGCCGTGGAAGTGCTGCGCGGCACCGCACTCGGCACCAGGCGCCCGGACGTGCTTCTATGCGTCGTTGATGCAAGCAACCTCGAGCGCAACCTGTTCTTCTTTGGCCAATTGGTCGAGGAAGGCTTTCCGATTGTCGTGGCGCTGACGATGACTGACGTGCTCGCCCGCAGGGGGCAACAGGCCAGCGCATCGAAACTCGCCCAACTGCTCGATGTCGAGGTGATCCCGGTGATCAGCCACCGCGGGAAGGGTTTGGTGGAGCTGCGCGAAGCTCTGGCACGTGCGTTGGATGCCCCCCGCCCGCCGGGAGTTGAATTCGAGTACCCCCTTGCCGTCGAAACCAAGGTCGCCGCCCTCGGCGAGCGTTTGGCCCGCTCGGGCATGGACGTCCCGAGGAACGTCGTGCGCCGGGCGCTGATCGAGCCCGCCCTGGCAGGTGCCCTCACATCGTTCCCGTTGGAGTGGCAACAGGCGCTCGACGACGCCCGGGCCGAGTTGAAGGTCGAGGGCGTGGCGATGGATCAGGTCGATCCTGGAAGTCGCTACGGCTGGGCGCAGATGGTCCAGCGGGCCACGGTCAGCCAAGTGCGCCCCGAGCGCGAGCGCACCTCCGACCGCCTGGATTGGTTCCTCACGCACCGTGTGTTCGGCCTGGCTGCGTTCGGGCTGATCATGGCGGTGGTGTTTGTGTCGATCTACTCGTTTGCCAAGCCGGTAATGGACGTGATGACCGCGGGTTTTGACGGTCTGGCAAACGTCGTGCGCGCGCTCCTTGCCGGTTCCCCCGTTCTGCAGTCCCTGGTCGCGGACGGCCTGAACCCCGGCGTGGGAACGATGCTCACGTTTCTGCCCCAGATCTGCATACTGTTAATCTTCATCGCCGTGCTGGAGGGAACGGGCTACCTGGCGCGCGCGGCCTTCTTGATGGACCGGTTGCTTGGATGGTGCGGCCTCAACGGTCGCGCGTTCATTCCGTTGCTCTCGAGCTTCGCGTGCGCGATTCCGGGCATCATGTCCGCGCGGGTGATGCCCGACCCCAAGAGCCGCCTCGCGACCATCCTCGTGGCTCCCCTGATGAGTTGCTCGGCGCGTCTGCCCATCTACCTCTTGCTGATCGGGGCGTTCATCGAACCGCAGTTTGGAGCGCTGTGGGCCGGGTTTGCGCTATTCGCCATGCACCTCCTTGGCCTGGCCGTGGCGATCCCCGTGGTGTTTGTGCTCAATCGAGGGGTGTTCCGCGGCAAGCGACTCCCGTTCCTACTCGAACTGCCGCCGTACCAGTGGCCCAAAGCGCGCAACGTGTGGTTGAGCGTGTACTTCCGCGCCAAGGCGTTCGTGCAAACCGCCGGGACGTTGATCGTGGTGATGTCTGTGGTGATCTGGGCGCTGTCGTACTTCCCGCGCTCCGACGAGGCGCTCAAGACCTACGCGACGACCTACGCGAAGGGGCAAGTGGATAGCTACGTGGCCGAGCAAGCACTATCGAATTCGCTCTTGGGGCGGTTTGGGCGCACGATCGAGCCGGTGTTCGAACCCGCGGGCTTCGATTGGCGACTCACGACGGCCATTCTCGCCGCGTTCCCGGCCAGGGAGGTCGTGGTGGCATCCATGGGCATCCTGTTCAACCTCGGCGGGGACGTCAACGAGTCGTCTGGCGACCTTCGGGGAGCACTTCAAGGGGCCACATGGCCCGATGGGAGACGCCTGGTGACCCCATGGACCGCCGTGGGCCTGATGGTGTTCTTCGCCCTTTGCTGCCAATGCATGGCGACCCTGGCGACCGTAAAGCGCGAGACCAACAGCTGGAAGTGGGCCGCGTTCATGTTCGCGTACATGACCGCGCTAGCCTACATCGGAGCCGTGGCCCTCCACCAATTGGGGCGGCTGTTCGGTTAGGGAGCGGGATAGGGGGTCGGGGCTCGGGGATCAGGGAGCAGG
>CAYJMZ010000259.1:0-4482 GCA_964370995.1 uncultured Fimbriimonadaceae bacterium
ACTCTAGAAAACCGAATGCATTTAATCTTCGGGTAGGGGACCGACACCGCACCGAGCCAGGAACCCGAATTCTAAAGCTTGACGCACCACGAGAGCAGAGAGCAGAGATCGGGGATCGGGGATCGGGGATCGAACCTGAGACGGCATGTGCAAGGAAAGGGGCCCGCCGCGCGTTGCGGGCATGCCGGGCGCGCAAGTACAATCCCATCGACCTGCGCGTGTGGGTCGAAAGCCCATGGAACACCCAGCAACCGTCGCGTATCTCACCGTTCAGGATGTGCTCTGGATTCACTTGCAGCTCACGAAGGCTCCCGCGCCATTCCGGTACGCGGAGCTTGAGGAGGCCACGCACTACCAGTACGCGTACGGCGGCAGCAAGAACGTCGTCGCCCAAGCAGCGCGGTTCATCGCTGGTTTCGGTGCGCGCAAGCCCTTCGATAGCGCCAACGAGGCCACGGCTTTTGTTGCGTCGATGGCGTTCCTCCTGCTCAACGGAAGGGGTTTGTCGCTCCCTGATTCGGAAGGGGCGCACTGGTTTGGCAAGGTGGCCGGCAATTCGGTGCAGGCGGATAAGGCCATCGAGATGATCTGCACCGCTGGCGATGGCCACGGGTTGACAACGGTCGAGGCAGCCGTTCAGGCGGTGATCGGCCGGTTCCCGAACACCGTCGCCGCGCTGGTGGGTGGCGCCGTTCCCGCGTGAGCCGCTCTCTGTGGGACCCGGTTGGCATCGGTGCGGGCCGGGTTGCGGCGAACAGGCTCGTGGTCGCACCGATGACCACCTACGCAAGCCGGCTAGACGGCAACTTGTCGCAGGACGAGGAGCCTTATCTCCGTCGCCGGGCGGAGGGCGGCTTTGGCACCGTGATGACCGCCGCTTGCTACGTGCACCCCTCGGGCCACGCGTTTCGGGGCCAATGGTCCTGCAGCGACGACGGCTTCGGTCCCTCGCTTGCACGAGCGTGCGAGGCGATCCACGCCGGGCGTTCCTTGGCCATTCTCCAGATGCACCATGGGGGACGCCAGTGCCCGCCCGAGTTGTGCGGCGGGCAGCCCTGGAGTGCCTCGGCCGTCGCCGCCGAGCGCCCGGACGCGCCCACCCCGCACGCGATGACCGAAGCCGAGATCGCCGAAATCGTGCGCGCGTTTGCGGCGGCCACCCGGCGCGCGGTGGATGCAGGTTACGACGGCGTCGAAATCCACGGGGCGAACACGTACCTGCTGCAGCAGTTCGTCAGCCCGCACAGCAACCGCCGGCACGACGCGTGGGGACAAGACCGCCTCCGGTTTCCGCTCGCCGTCGCAGATGCCGTTGTGGACGCCGCGCAGGGCCGGATCGCCGTGGGCTACCGCTTCAGCCCGGAGGAGCCGACGGACCCCGGCCTCCGGTTCGGCGCGACCCTGCAACTCGTGGACGCCCTGTGCGAGCGTCGAATGGACTACCTGCACGTGTCCCTTCGCGCGTGGGATCAGCCGAGCATGTATGATCCCGACGGGCCGCCGGTGCTTGAGAGCCTGGCCGAGCGTATCGCGGGCCGTTCGCTTCTGATCGGGGTGGGGGGCGTCAAGACCCTCCCGGACGCCGAAGATGTGCTCGCTCGAGGTGCCGACCTCGTGGCGCTTGGCCGTTCGGCGATCACCGAACCGGAGTGGCCCCAACGCGTTCGCCACGGCCAACCCGCGCGGACCCGGATCCCCGCGCACGACGCCCAGGCCGCCCTCACGCTTCCGATGGGACTCGCCGACAAGATCGCCTCCACGCCGGGTTGGTTTGACGTCGAAGACGCGTAGAATTCCCCCCTTCGTCCCCGTTGTGGTGGATTACAGCCCTCCAAGATAGTGTATAATACATTATTAGAACAGCGTCCACACAATTGGCCGCAGACCCTGCATGTCTACTGCCTTATCGTGAACACCCGCGCCTCGGCCCAGCGTGTGGGGTCCGCGACGCTGGTGGCCCGCACGTAGGTGGTGCCTCCGGCGGTTGTCGACGCGGTGAACAAACCCGTGGTGTTGATCGAGCCCGGACCCGACACGATCGACCATTGGACCGAGGTGTTCGCGTTCCCGGTGACGTGGGCGGTGAACTGCAGGGTCCATCCCTGGCCCAACCGGCCCCAAGGAGGCCTCACCGAGACCGTGATGGCCGAGCGGACGTTCAGCACGCTGATTGACCGCAGATCCTCCATCAGGAAGTCGCCCGCGTCGAGCAGGTTGTTGTTGTTGAGATCGTAGTAAAGCGATGTCCACACGTCGTGCCAGCCCCACGGCTCCGAGGCCGAAACCGCGAAAGGCCGGCTGGGCTGGGTGGACCCCGGCAACAGGGTGACCCTCCGATCGCCTGCGGGGAAGGACACCCAACCCGAGGTCCCGGTAGGCGCGATCGAGGCACCAAGCAACACGCGGTCGATCGTGTTGTTGGACTGCACCGATAGGGAGAGTTGCGTGGTGTTTCCAACCACGATCTCGACGGGGTCGGGGGTAACGCCGGTCACCACGGCGAGGCCGCCGAGCGCCACGGTGTACGTCGGGTAGTAGTGGGCGAGGATCTGTAGCCAGTTCTTGGTTCCAAAACCCGTCGGCGGGGCGCTCGAGGTGCACGCCTGGCTCGACGAGAGACGCCGTCCGGTCGCCCACCGCGCGGAACCCCATTGGCACAGACCCCGCCCATGGCCGTTGTCCGCAAAGCCCGTGCAGATGGGGTCCGCGATGCACGGCCACGACGATCCGGTACCGGCCCAGCCGTCGCCACACCCGTTGTTGTTGTTCTCGGCGGAGTACTCGCTGCGCGCGATCGACGGCGTTCCCGTGAGCAACACGTAGCCCGAAGTCTGGTCCACGCCGATATTGGCGTTCGTGGTGGTGGCGTTGCCGAACACCTGGCACGAGGTCGAGTCGCAGATGTCGTACGTCTGGGTCGCCGGCGCGTAGACGAACGACACACCGTAGCTGCGCACCGCGACCGCCCCTGCCTTGAGCGAGTCCATGCCCCCCGCCACGTTGCCCCAACACGAGTACCACTCCGCGGGGAGCACGTGCTTGCAGTAGGTGTCCACGGTGTACACCTCGACGGAAGTGCACGTCGTACGTGTCGGACAGTTGCGCCCGACGCGGATAAACTTGGGTAGGGGAGGAACCCCCGGGGATGCGGTGGGTCCCCTCGGCCCAGGCACCGTGTCGACGGTGTTGGAACACGAGTCGCAGTCGGAGTCGTCCTCGATCCCGCCGCCCTCGCGGTGCCGCAACGTTCGCTCATCCACGGCGTCGGTGCCGCGACCCGCCGCCAGGCGGATGCGCACGAGCGAGTCGCCGGAAGGGAACAACTCGGGGTTCAGCCTCAGGTGCGAGCGAAACCCGGGCGACTCCACGCGCAGCGAGGGCGTCGGGGCGGCCACGGGAAGCGGCAAACAGAAGAAACCCGAGGCGTCCGTAAAGGTCTCGCCAGCCTGGGGCTCACCCATCACGAGGGCCCCTGCCAGCGGTTGGCCGGTTTCACCATCGACCACGTAGCCTGCGTAGATGTGCGCGTCCGGGCGGTGCGCGGCCCGTAGCGCCTTGTTGGACGACGCCTCGGGGGGTGTGTCGGGGTCGAGATGGTACAGCACCGAGGCACCGCGCTTCGCATCGACCTCAACCTCGGCGCCCATCGAGCCGTGGCCCTTCGCGTCTGCCGTGATCTCGTACCGCGCTGCCGGAAGTTGGGCGCGCCACACCCCGCTGGCGGATTGCTCCCATTTGGTGTCGAGCAGGGCACCCGACGCCACGTCGCGCACGCGTAGCGCATCGGGTGGCAACGTCACGCCGGTTACGCTGTCCCGCAACTCAAACACGAGGGGGGATGTGGTGCGGCCCCCGGCAACGCTGATGCCCACACCAGCCAGACCCACGACCACCGCTCCCCACAAGGCACCGTTTCGCAACGCCCCTCTCCTTCGCGGCCACATGCGGCCACATCCCCACCATGATACAACGGGTGCGGCTCACGGCTGGGCGTGTGTGCGCCAGTGCGAAAGGGCGTGTAGTGCCGCGCCGATGGACGCATCGGGGCCCTTGCCGCCAATTCCCTGGGCCGCGAGCAGATTCCGCGAGGCCACCACGCTGTCCAGCCAGCGCCGCTGCGGAGTGTCCATCGCGCGCAGGATGCCCTCCAGCTCCTGGTCTTCGACGAACACCCCGTGGCACTTGGGGCACCCGTCGATCACCACGGTGGAGTCGTACGCGTAGCGGAACGAGTCGAGGCGCGACGCGCAGCGGGGACAGTGTTTGAGGGAGTTGTCGACGTTGAGAAGTTCGAGAGCGGGGGTGTGCTGCTCGTCGAGAATCGCGAGCACTTGGGGTGCCGCCGCCGCCAAAGCACGCAACTCGCCGTCATCGAACCAGATTCCCGCGCACTCGCCGCAAACGTCCAGCGACACACCCATGAACCTGCCGGGCTTCATCGGGACATGGCACGAAGGGCAAAGACTGTCCATGGTGCCATTC
>CAYJMZ010000260.1:0-4442 GCA_964370995.1 uncultured Fimbriimonadaceae bacterium
CCCCGATCCCCGATCCCCGATCCCCGATCCCCGATCTCAGATTCGTTTCTTCCAGACCGTGCCGTCGGGGGTGTCTCGCAGTTCGATCCCCGCGCTCTCGACCTCTGATCGAATCGCGTCGGCCTTTGTGAAATCTTTCGAGCGCTTCGCCTCTGCGAGCTCATCGATCATTTGGAGGATACACGCTTCGTCCACCGCCGCCACCTCGGGCTCGCGCTCTTGGGCCTCTTCGTGCCACACGATCCCCAGCAGGGCGTTGATTCGGCTCAGAAACGTGGTGGCCGACGCTGCGGACGCCGCGCTGAGGCCCTCGCCCTCGCGCAGGATCACGCGCGTGCCCTCGAGCGCTTTGGCCAAGGCGACGGCGGTGTTGAGGTCGTTCGCCATGGCGTCCAGCGACTGCTCGTAGAGGTCGTCCAGGGTGGCGCCGACACGGTCCTCGCCCGGCACGCCGGCCGCTGCGGCGTTGTCGGCCGCCGCGGCACAGGTGCGGTAGCGCTCGACGTTCTGCGTGGCGTCCTTCAGGGTCTGCAACGTGAAGTTCAGTGGCTTGCCGTACACGCCGGACATCAGCGCGTACCGGAGGCCCAGGGGGTCCGCCTGGTGCTCTTCGAGAAGTTGGCGCAGCGTGTAGAAGTTGCCCGTGCTCTTGGACATCTTCTCGCCGTCCACTTGAAGGAAGCGCGTGTGCATCCAGTGGGTGCAGAACGGTTTGCCCGTGAGGCTCTCCGATTGGGCGATTTCGCACTCGTGGTGGGGAAAGATCAGGTCCTCGCCGCCGGCGTGCAGATCGATGGTCTCGCCCAGGTACTGCATCGCCATCACGCTGCACTCGATGTGCCAGCCCGGGAAGCCCCATCCCCAGGGGCTGAACCACTGCATCAGGTGCTTGTCGTCCTTCTTCCACAGGGCGAAATCGGAGGGGTGGCGCTTGTTGTCGTCGCTCACCACGGAGCGCACGCCGCGGTATAGCTGCCCCTGATCGCGGTTTCCCGAGAGCTTGCCGTAATCCGCAAAGCTCTCCACGGAGAAGTACACGCCGGTGGGCGTCTCGTACGCGTGCCCATCGGCGATGAGCTTCTCAATCGCCTGGATCTGCTCGCGCATGTGCTGCGTGGCTTTTGGCCACAATTTGGGCCTGCGCAGGTTGAGGCGGCTCCAATCCGCTTTGAACGCGTTGGCGTAGTGCTCGGCGAGGTCCCACACGTTGGCAAACCCCTCGCCCTCTTTGGAGCGCAGGCCTTTGGCCATCTTGTCCTCGCCGGACGCGTCCGCGACGTCGTCGTCGGTGAGGTGGCCCACGTCGGTGATGTTCGTCACGTACGACACGCGCAAGCCCAGTGCCTCGGCGGTGCGCACCACGAGGTCTGCCGTGAGGAACGTGCGGAAGTTGCCGATGTGCGCGTAGCTGTACACCGTGGGTCCGCACGAGTAGAAGCGCAGATGGCCAGGCTCCGCAAGCGCCAACTCCTTGACGCTGCGGGTGAGGGTGTCGTGAAGGCGAAAAGCACGGGGCTGCACGGACGGGATGTTACCGCCAAGGCTGGAAGGGGGGCGGGTGGTGGGGGCTATGTTAGAGTGTGCGAACTCCCGGTTCGCGCTCTACCGTGCGGCGGAGCCGCTCCGCGGGCGGGGAAAGCGCGGATCGGGAATCCGCGCACTCTAAGAACGGAGTCCCTTCCCCAACTTGGCCAAGGCTGCCAGGGTGCCTTCCTTGAGGGCTTCGGCGAGGGTGGAGATGCCTTTGGGGGAGGCCGCGAACGCCTCGTCCTTGGGGTTCGTGAGAACAAGCATCTCCACGAGCAGCACGGGCACCTTGGAGAACACCGAACCCGTCAGGGCGCCTTGCTTGCCTCCGATGTTCGTGGCCCGGTCCGTGTGGAGGCCCCGGTTGGCAAGGATGCCCGCGAGGGTGTCGCCGAGGACTTGATGGAAGGCGACGGCGGCCAGCTTGCTCTGCCTGATCACGTTGGCTGAAGGACCCGTAGCCCCACCCGCCTTGCCCGCCCGGTCGGGGTAGTAGACCGCGAATCCGGTTCCCGAGTTCGCGTCGCAGTGCAGCCTCACCATGAGGTCTGCCTTCGCCTCGTTGGCGATCTCGGCGCGGCGCTTGTTGGTGACCGTCTTGTCCTTCACCGACCTTGTCATCACCACGCGGAGCCCGGCGGCCTCGAGGCGCTTGCGCAGTTCCTCCCCGACGCGCCAGGCCACATCCACCTCTTGGAGCACCTTGCCGCGTGAGCCCAAGCCGTTTTCGGACGGGTGCCCGGGGTCGATGCAAACCACCTGAGCGGGGGCCCGGGGGGCCACCAGCAGCAGCAAGCAACCCAACAGAGCGCTACCCAAGGGCAGGGACCTCGACGAGGAACGCGTCCTGGACCGTGTTCATTTCGGTCTGCATCTTCACCAAACGCGCATAGATCCCGCCGTTCTTGGCCAGCAACTCCTCGTGCGTGCCGGTCTCCGCGACCCGCCCCTCGCTGAGCACGATCAGGCGGTTGGCGTTGCACAGCGTGCTGAGGCGGTGGGCGATTGCGAACACGGTGCGCCCGTGCACGAGCCGATCCAGGCCCTCCTGGATCATTCGCTCGGTCTCGGTGTCCACGCTTGCCGTGGCTTCGTCGAGGATCAGAATCTTGGGGTTGTGCAGAATCGCGCGGGCGATGGCGATGCGCTGGCGTTCGCCGCCGCTGAGCCGGTGGCCGCGCTCGCCGACGTACGTGTCGTAGCCGTCAGGGAAGTTCACGATGACGTCGTGGGCGTTGGCGGCCTTGGCGGCGTCCATCACCTCTTCGATCGTCGCCTCGGGGCGTCCGTAAGCGATGTTGTGCCGGATCGTGCCCGGGAACAGGTACGACTCCTGCAGCACGAC
This sequence comes from uncultured Fimbriimonadaceae bacterium, assembly GCA_964370995.1. Taxonomy (GTDB): domain Bacteria; phylum Armatimonadota; class Fimbriimonadia; order Fimbriimonadales; family Fimbriimonadaceae; genus JAMLGR01. The sequence goes on from CAYJMZ010000260.1 coordinate 2,873, forward strand.
GCCCACCTGTCGGCGGAAGTCCTCGAGTTTGATGTTCCGCAGGTCCACGCCGTCGATCTCGATGGAGCCCTGCGTGGGGTCGTAGAACCGCAGCAGCAGGTTGATCATCGTGGACTTGCCTGCGCCGCTGTGGCCCACGAGGCCGATGATCTCGCCGCCCCCGACCTCCAAATCGATCCCGTGCACGATCTCCCGCGCCCGCTCGTAGCCGAAGTGCACGTTCTTGAACACCACGCGTCCCTGCATGTTGGGCAACGCGACCGCGTGGGGCGAATCCTCGATGTCCAGCGGCATGTCGAGGATTTCGAATACGCGCTCGGCGGCGGTGAGCGATCGGCTGGTCCAGTCGATCACACGCTGCAGCATCATCAGGGGTTGGCTCAGCATCGCCACGTAGCCGATGAACGCGGTGAGCGCGCCCAGGGTCATGGTCTTGCCCAGCACCGCCTGGCCGCCGAACCACCACACCACGAACGTGGACAGGCTCATCGTGAACACCACCGCGGGGAAGAAGTTGGCCCACCCGACCTCGGCGATGTACCCCGTCTGGGCCACGTCGGAAACGCGGCGCTCGAACTTCCGTTCCTCGAACGACTCGCCGTGGAACGCCTTCACCACGCGGGTGCCCTGAAGCACGCCGTTCAGGGTGCTGCTCATGCGCGACCACGAGTGCCAGAACCGGCTCCAAACGCGCATCATCTTGCGACGAAAGCGGTTGACCGCGAACAGCACGAACGGGATGGGAATGAGGGCGAAGATCGCGATCTGCCAGTTCACGATCAGCATGGCGATCGGGATGCCCACGAGCAGCGCGCCCTGGTTGATCGTGATCGGCACGCCGTCCACCAGCACGTCGTACAGCGCCCCGGTGTCGTTGGTCATGCGAGACATAAGCGACCCGACGTTGCGCTTGTCGTAGAAGGACAGCGACAGCTGTTGGAGTTTGTGGAATAGGCGCGTGCGGATGTCCACCGCCACGCCGCGGCTAAGGTACGCCACGTTGCGGGAGCGCCCGATCTGAACGCCCATGATCATCAGGCGGGAGCCCACGAGGGCCGCCATCAGCCACCCGAACAGGCGCGTGTCGCTGTGGACCAGCACATCGTCCACCAGGCGCATGGTGAGATACGGCGGGAGCAGTTCCGCTGTGGTGCCGAGGAGGATCAGCAGCGTGCCCCAGAACAAACGCGAGCGGTAGGGCTGCGTGAACTCGAACAGGCGCAACAGGGTCTTGCCCTTGTTGAGGCACGCCAGACAGATCGCGCTGTCTGCGGGAAGGGGCCGGCTGCACTTTGGGCAGCACCGCGCGCCATCCTCGATCTCGGGCATCGTCTCGCCCTTGACGAGCGCTTCGAGGCGTTTGGCCGCCGCGGCGATCTGCAGGGAGCGCGCACTGCTCGCCCGGAGCAGCTCCACGTCGGCTCCGCCCACCGATGCGATCACCGCGGCGGCGTCCACCAGGTCCTCCACCCGGATGTTGCTCAGCGACGACAGGGGCCACTGGCTTGCGACCGAGTACCCGGTGCGCGCGGGTTCGTAGCGGTACGCCGCAACGTCGGTGACCACAAGG
>CAYJMZ010000261.1:0-4436 GCA_964370995.1 uncultured Fimbriimonadaceae bacterium
CCCCGGCCCCGGCCAGCCTCCGGAGGACGTGTGGCCGAGCTATCGCAGACGGGGACGTCCGCGCCACTATACGGGATTGCCCGGCGCACTGAACTAGAACCCGCACAAAATCTCAAGGGTCCGGAAAAATCCAGTACTCTCGACGCAAATTCGATAGTCTGGCGGGCAAATGTCGGACTATACTAAGCGCGAGAGTCCCATTTGGGGTGCTTTCTGGAGTTCCTTATGAAAAGGTTGGCTGGTTTTGCTCTTCTTTCCGCGGTGGCGACGTCTTCTCAGGCCATGCTCCTGATCGACAACTTCGTCTCGCCGCAGTCCCTCATGGTGACGGGCACCGGCGCGGTGTTCAGCAACGGCATCGTGACCGCGGGGGCGATCGGCGGTGTTCGCCGCATCCTCGGCATCAACGATGTCAACCCCAACGGCTCGTTTACGTTCATCGACGTAGCGGGCGGCCTTGCCACGATCGCGAGCGGTCCCCGTGTGGACCCCCGCGTGGAGTTTGGGTACGGCGTGAACACGGCCGGCAGTTTGGTCGACATGAATTCGAATTTCACCGCCGGTGGAAACGACAGGCTCCGCGTCCTTTTCGACAGCAACGATCAGTTTCTGATGCTGCGCGTGTTCATCCGCTCCACGGTGGGAACCGGGGGCAGCTTCTCGCTCGCGTTCAACCGTGCGGTGGCCGGTGGGCGGCCCACGACGGCGTTCACCGAGGACATCCCGTTCAGCTCGATCCTCGTGAGCCCTAGTGCGCTGACCGACGTGGACAACATGATCGTGCAGTTCGACACCACCGCCGCCGGCGACGTGTCGTTGCGTGGCATGCAGGCCGTTCCCGAGCCCGCGTCGATGGTGGCACTCGCCATGGGCGCCGTTGCCCTTCTGCGGCGACGCAAGCGCGCGTAAGGTGCACCGGAAAGCCGCTCCAGCCTGATCCGCCGGGGCGGTTTTTTGCTGTTCGATGCGATCCCCCTACGCGGCGCGCTTGAGGGTGCCGGCGCGCTCCAGGGCCTTCTGGAGCAGGATGAACGCCAGCAGCAGGGCGCCGATGAAGATCTTGGTCCACCAGGAACTGAGCGTGCCCTGGAAGCTGATGAGGGTCTGTGCTGTGCCGAGGATCAGTACGCCCACGAACGAGCCGAACACCGAGCCGGTCCCGCCCGACAGCAGCGTGCCGCCGATCACCACGGCGGCGATGGCGTCCAGCTCCATGCCCGTGCCGGCGATCGCGTTGCCCGAGGACGTGTAGAGCGCGTACAGCACCCCTCCGAGCGCCGACAGAACGCCGCTGAGCACGTACACCCCGACCTTCGTGCGCGGCACGGCCAGGCCCATCAGCACCGCGGAAGACTCCCCGCCCCCGATCGCGAACACCGTGCGCCCGAACACGGTGTGGCGCGCCACCACGATGCCGCCCAGGAGCACCGCGAGGAACACCAGCGAACCCAAGGGCAGCGACGCCTTCCCGGGCAGGCGCAGCGAGAACTCGGCCATCTGGGCGAACAGCGGGTCGTCGATGCGTATCGAATCGCGGCTGATCCACAGACTAATCCCCCGCAGCAGGAACAGACCCGCGAGCGTCACCAGGAACGGCGGCAGCCCAAAGCGCTGGATCAACCCTCCCTGCCCCGCCCCGATCATCGCCCCGAACGCCAGCGCCGCGCCGATCGCCAGAAGCGGATGCCAGCCTTGGACTTGGATCAGCACCGTGGTGAGGATGCCCGTGCACCCCACCATCGACCCCACCGAGAGGTCGATGCCTCCCGAAAGGATCACGAACGTGGAGCCCACGGCGATCACCCCGAGGAATGCGTTGTCCGACAGAAGGTTGAAGAACACGCGCAGGGTCACGAAGCCGTCGAACAGCATCCCGCCCGCCGCGAACATCAGCACCCACACGACACCGGTCGCCACGAGAGGCAGGCGGTTCAAGCCAGCGCCCTCCGAGCCCACTTGGGCGACTGCAGGAGGCACACCACCACCACCACGGCGGCCTTGAGCACCAGCGTGGCTTCCGGCGTGACTCCGCGCGTGAGGATGGTGGTGGTGAGCGCCTGCATCAGCACCGCGCCCACAACGGTGCCCGCCAGTGAAAACCGTCCACCCGCAAGGGCCGTGCCGCCCACACTGACGGCGAGGATCGCGTCGAGTTCGAGATAGAGGCCGGCGTTGTTGGCGTCCGCCGCCCGGATGTCTGCGGTGCCGATGATGCCCGCGAGGCCCGCGCACAACCCGCAGATCGCGTACGCCGCGAGCTTGACGGTGCGTGCGTCGAGGCCCGAGAACCGGCTTGCGGTGGGATTGCTGCCAACCGCCTCCACGAACCCGCCGAACGCCGTGCCGCGCGCCAACGCCGCCACGAGCACCAGCGCTCCGGCGAACAGCCACAGCGGGTTGGGAATCCCGAAGATCGCCCCCGATCCGAGCGCTGCAAACCCGTCGTGCTGGAACGTCACGATCTGCCCGTTCGCCAGCAGCTGCGCTACCCCGCGGCCTGCGATCATCAGCAGCAGCGTCGCGACGATGGGCTGGATCCCCACGTACGCCACCAGCAGCCCGTTGAACACCCCGCACGCAAGGGCGACCGTGAGCGCGATGAGCACGATCAGGGGCACCGATCCGCCCACATTGATTGTGCTCAAAAGACAACCTTCGGGTCGCGCGATCAGGCATGCCGAAACCGCCCCCGCGATCGCCATCACGGCGCCCACAGACAGGTCCACGCCCGCCGTGCCGATCACGAGCGTCATGCCCAGCCCCAGCAGCAACACCGGCACCGCCCGGTTCAACACGTCCACGAGGCTGCCGTACAGGCGTCCATCGAGCACCTCGATTCGGAAGAACCCGGGCGTGAGCACCAGGTTGAACAACAGCACCGCGCCCAGTGCGAGCAGGGGCCATGCCAGCGTTGGAAGGCGCTTCATGGGCTCTCCCCCGCGATCAGCGCCATAATGCGTCCCTCGTCCACGGCATCGCCCCGGAGTTCCCCCACCATCGTCCGGTCGCGCAGCACGGCCACGCGCGAGCACGAGCGCACGACCTCCTCGAGTTCGCTGGACACGAACACGAACGCCAGCCCCTCTTCTCTGAGCCTTTCGATCAGGTTCGCGATCTCGAACTTTGCGCCCACATCGATGCCCCGCGTGGGCTCGTCCAGCAACAGGAGCCGCGGGTTGGCGGCGAGCCACCGAGCGAGGATCACCTTCTGCTGGTTGCCGCCGCTGAGTTCGCGCACGGGCCGCTCGGGGTCGGTCATCGCGATGCGCAGCCGCCCGCGAAACTCCTCAACGATCTCCCGCTGCCGGCGCGTTCCCAGCCTTCGAAGCCAACCGCGCCGCGCCTGGACGACCAGCAGCAGGTTCTCACGCACCGACAGATCGGGCATCAGCGCCTCGGTCTTGCGGTCCTCCGGGCAAAGTCCCAGGCCTGCGCGGATTGCGCTGCGGATGGTCATGCGGCGGTGCGGCGTGCCGTCGAGCAGGAGCCGACCCCGGCTTGGCGCGTCGATGCCGAACAGCAGGCGAAGGGTCTCCGTGCGTCCCGAACCCAGCAGGCCCGCCAGCCCGACGACTTCGCCCTCGGCCACGGCCAGATCCACGGCGTCCACCGATCCGTCCCGACTCAAGCCTTCCGCCCGTAACAGCTCGTTTCCGGCGTGGCTCTCGGCGGTTCGACCGGTACCCAACGCCGAGGCGTCCCGGCCCAACATCTGGCTCACCAGGTCGAGGCGGGGAAGGTCGACCGCCGCGGTGGAAGCCACACGCTCGCCATTGCGCAGCACCGTGATGCGGTCGGCGATGGCGTACACCTGGTCGATGAAGTGCGTGATGAACACGATGCCCATCCCTTCGGCCCTCAGCCGGCGCAGGGTGTCGAAAAGGTGGGCGGTCTCCTGCCGGTCGAGGCTCGACGTGGGCTCGTCCAGCACGAGTACCCGTGCCGACACGTCCAGCGCCCGGGCGATGGCCACCATCTGCTGCACGGCGATGGGGAATGAGCCGAGGCGGCGGTCCACGTCGATCTCGACGCCGAGTCTTGCCAGGGCCGCCCTCGCCCTCGCGCGCATCGGGTGCCACCGGACCCTGCGGTCGCGCCCGAGGCACACGTTCTCGGCCACCGAGAGGTTCGGCACGAGGTTGACCTCCTGGTACACGGTGCTGACCCCGAGCGCCACGGCCTCGGCGGGGGAGCGCGGCGCGATCGGACACCCCGCGAGGTGGACGGTGCCCGCGTCAGGCGCGTACACGCCGGTCAGCACCTTCACCAGCGTGCTCTTGCCCGCGCCGTTTTCGCCCATCAGCGCGTGGATCTCGCCGCCGGCGACGTCGAAATCGACCTCGGACAAGGCCACGACGCCCGGGAACCGCTTCGAGATCCCCCGCATCGCCAGCAAAGCGTCCGCCACGCCCCATTGTAGTAGCTGCGAATCCCTT
>CAYJMZ010000262.1:0-4414 GCA_964370995.1 uncultured Fimbriimonadaceae bacterium
CGTTTGTCGTCCGGATCCGGAAGGCTCGTTTCATCACTTCCGCCCATTCCGAAACGACCAACGACCAACGACAAACGACAAACGACCACCCGCATAGGGCAGAATGTTCGAACTGAGACAGGCTGAGATCAGTTGAGCACAAACCACGAACCACAAACCACAAACCACAAACCGTCCGATGATCCTGGTCGTCGACAACTACGATTCCTTCACCTACAACCTCGTGCAATACCTGGGGCAGTGCGGGGCGGAGGTGGAGGTGCGGCGCAACGATGCGATCACCGTGGATGAGATCGCGGCGCTCGGACCCGACGGCATCCTGCTGTCGCCCGGGCCGTGCACGCCGCGCGAGTCGGGGGTGTGCCTACCTCTGCTCGTCGCGGCGCACCAAGGCGGAGACGGGCCCCTGGCGGGCATCCCCATCTTCGGGGTGTGCCTTGGCTTGCAGGCCATGGGGCACACCGCGGGTGGCGTGGTCAACCGTGCGCCGCGCATCATGCACGGCAAGGCCTCACCCGTCCGCCACGACGGCAAGGGGTTGTTCGAGGGGGTCCCCAGCCCGTTCTGGGCGATCCGCTACCACTCGCTGGTCGTCGAGCGCGACAGCGTGCCCGACGTGTACGAAGTGAGCGCCACCGCCGAAGACGACGGGGAAATCATGGGACTCCGCCACAAAATCCTGCCCATCGAAGGCGTGCAGTTCCACCCCGAATCGGTGCTCACGGAGCATGGCCTAGCGATTGTGGGGAACTTTGTGAAGAGGGTTAAGTGTTAAGTGTTGAGTGTTCAGCCGGAGGGGTCTCAACACTCAACACTCAACACTTAACACTCATCCCTTTGGTTCTTGTTTCCTTGCGTAGTCGATGTCGAGGCTGGTCGGGATACGGAAGAAGAACGTCGAGCCCTTGCCGACTTCGGACTCCGCCCAGATCTGCCCGAGATGGACCGATTCCACGAGGTGCTTGACCAAATAAAGGCCGAGGCCGGTGCCGTAGATGCGGCGGTTGTCCTCGTTGTTCACACGGTGGAACTTGTTGAACACCTTGGCCAGGTGCTCCTTGGGGATGCCCAGGCCCTGGTCCTCGACACCGAACAGCAAGGTCTCGCCCTCGTCCTTGCAGCTCAGGGTGACCGTGCCGCCGCCCGGCGCGTACTTGATCGCGTTGTTGAGCAGGTTGGTGAGGATCTGGTCGAGTTTGTCCTCGTCGCCCACGATCTGGGGCAGGGTCGCCGGCGCGTCCAACACCAGCGTGTGCTTCGAGGTGGACTGCTTCTGGATCATCAACACCTTTTCGAGCAACTGGCGGATGTGGACCCGGGTGTAGTTCGGCTTCAGGCTCTCCCCGGCCTCGATGCGGGCGGTGTTCAACAGGTCGTTGATCAGGCGCGTGAGACGGTCGCACTCCTGATCGATGATCATGTAGAACTCGCGGCGCTCGTCGTTTGAAAAGCCGTCGTCCATCAGCAGCGTGCTGACGAAGCCTTTGATCGCGGTGAGCGGCGTGCGAAGTTCGTGCGAGGCCATCGCGACGAACGAACTCTTCATCCGCTCGATGTTCTTGATTTCGGTGTAGTCGTTGAGGATCGCGACGATGCCGAGGGCCTTGCCCTCCTCGTTGCGCACCTGGGCGGACTGGACCTGGTAGATGCGCTCGGCGCCGTTGATGATGATGGACACGTCGGGTTTGAGGACCTCCTCGCCGCGCATCCCGCTCTCGAACACTTCCAATAGGTCTTTGTTCGTGAGCACTTCATGGAACAGCTTCCCAATCACGTCCCCGCCGAACCCGAAGATCGTGCGGGCGGAGGCGTTCATCTGGCTGATCTTGCCCTCCATCGACACGAGCACCAAGCCCGCGGTGAGGGACTCGAACGTCTGGAGCAGCTCTTCGCGCTCTTCGACGACCTCGCGGTACAGCTGCAGGTTCGCGATGATGGAACCGACGTTGCGCGCCATGCGCTCGAGCAGGCGGACGTCCTCGTCGTTGAAATCCTCGCCGTGCCGCTTGTTGAACGCGTGCAGCACGCCGATCACGGTGCGCTCGATCACGCGGTTCTCTTCGTCGCGCCGCTCGATCACCAGCGGAACGGTGATGCCGTTGAGCACGTGAAGCAGCGAGAAGGGGTCCTTCTGGGTGCGGGGGTCCGACGTCGCGTCGTGGAAGATCACCGGCTCGGAGTCGCGGAAAACCAGCCCCGAAACGCCCTGGGTGGCCCTTACGCGGAACACGCCCAGCAGGTCCTCGTCCACGCCGTACGCCGGGGGGATCCCGATCAGTTCGCCGCGCTCGCGATCGTAGAACATGATCACGATCTTCTCGGCCTGCAGGATCATCGCGATCCGTTGCACGAGGCGCCGCAACGTGACGTCGGCTTCGTTGAGGGGCGCGACATCGACCGTTTCGGCCATGCGCCCGGACGACGGAGTGGCCCTGATCCGCTCCTCCAACCCCTGACGCTCGGATTCCAGTTCCCGGATGCGCTGAAGGGCGTCGGACAACTGGGCCTGCATTTGTTGCAGACGCTCAGGCAAACCCGATCCCTCGCTCATCTCCAATGACACTCCAATTCCCACTCCCTTTCAACCTCCCTAGGTTACCTTGACTCGAACCTGCCGACGGTACCGGGGTTTCGTCCGGGCCCACCACAACGATCGAAAGCGCGATATAATCCGATCACGGATGTCTGCAGATCTTGAAGAATTGCCGTTGTTTCCGTTGAACACCGTGCTGTTCCCATATGCTTCGATCCAGCTCCATGTGTTTGAAGAGCGCTACCGTCGTTTAGTTCACGACTGTCTCGAATACGACCGGCCGTTTGGCATCGTGCTCATCCGATCCGGGGACGAAGTGGGCGGCAATCCGGAGCCCTACCTGGTGGGCACCGCGGTGCGGATCAAGGAGGTCCACCACTTCGAGGACGGCCGAATGGACATCCACGTCCACGGCGAGCGCCGGTTCCGCATCCGGCGTTTCGACGAGGACGGGCTCTACCCCAAAGGACTGGTCGAACCCGTGGTCGAGATGGAGACCGACGAGACCCCGCGCGAAATCGCCTTGGTGATGAAGGCCCGCGAGGATTTCAAGGTGCTCGTGGAGGGGCTGTTCTACGGGCACGACGTGAACGTGCAGGTGCTGTTCCCGTCAGACCCCGTTGCGCTGTCCTTCACGATCGCGAACGCGCTGTCCATGGGCAACCTCGAAAAGCAGCGTCTTCTGGAGACCACCGACACCGCAGAGCGCATCCGCTCGCTGATCCCGGTGCTCGAGCGGCAACTCATCGAGCGCACGCAACCCGCATACTTCCGCGTGACCAGCAGCGAGCTGCGCGAAGAGTTCTACTCGCCGAATTAGCACCCGGTAGCACAGGCTCCCAGCCTGTGGTCCCACCCGTCTCGCGCCACCCGGAACACAGGCAGGGTGCCTGTGCTACAGGCGCACCTCCAGGTCCCACACGCGGACGATCTTGTCGAGGCCGGCGGCGGCGACCAGGGTGCCGTCGGGACTGAAGGCGAGCGCCGAGACGGCGGATCCGCCCGCATCGAGGTGCAGTTGGCCCATGCCCTCGGCGGCGTTCCACAGCTTCACGGCGCCATCCCTTCCCGCGCTGCCGAACAGCCAGCCGTTGGGGTGGAACGCGAGCGCCTCGATCGGGCGCGTGTGCCCGAACATCACCTTTTGCAGCAGGCCGTCGGACAGTCGAAACACGCGGATGGACAGGTCCACGGAGCCCACGGCCAGAAACGCGCCGTCCGGGCTGAACGCGAGCGCGGTGACCGCCGAGCGCACCGCGTTGAACGTGTGCAGCACCGCGCCGGTCCCCCCGTGGCGGAGTTTGACGGTCGCATCGGCCGAGCCGGATGCCAAGAACTTCCCATCGGCGCTCCAGGCCACCGAGGTGACCGACTCGGCGTGGTCGTACCGGGAGAAGATCGCCTTGCCGTCCGTCGCACGCTTGACGGCCAGGCCGCGGTGGACCGAGCCCGTGGCCAGCGTCTGTCCGTCCGTGGAGATCGACAGACACGAAACCCATTCCTGGCCCGTGTTGCGCCACCCGCCCAGGTCTCCGCCCACGTGGCTCACAGAAACCTGCATCTCAGACGCGCCTGCGGCGACCAGGCAATCGTTCTCCAGCGGCCTGAGCGTGGACACCGAGTTGCTCTCCAGCCGGAGGCGTCGCACCGCCGTGCCGCAACGGGCGTCCCACCAGATCAGCTCGTTGTCGAACGAACTCGACACGAGATAGCCCGTATCGGGAGCGAATCCCAACCCGTACACAGGCGTGCGGTGTGCCTTGAAGCGGTGCAGCAGCCGAACGACGACTGGCCTTTTCGGCGCTCGCTCGGGTGGCGGAACCGGCTCGTCGAGCAACCCGCCCGCGAGCATGGCGTCGTACTCGATGCGCAGCGCAGGGT
>CAYJMZ010000263.1:0-4379 GCA_964370995.1 uncultured Fimbriimonadaceae bacterium
GGATCGGGGCGCCTCTTAGAGGCCGCCGCCACCCTTGCCGTCTTTGCCGCCTCTGCGCTTGTCCATGGCAGCTTTGAGCAGTTCCTTGTACCGCGCTTGCTGCTTCTCGGTGAGGATCTGCTTGAGTCCTTCCTGCGCGCCCTGTCGGAGTTTCATCACCTCGGCGCGCATGGCCGTACGATCGCCGCCTGCCTTGGCCTTCTCGCGAAGGGCCTTCATCGAGGTCTGCTGCTTCTTCTGCAACTCCTCGAGCTGCGTCTTCTGTTTGGCGGACAGGTCGAGCTTCGCCAGGATCGCCAGGTTGGCCTTCTGCATGGCCTGTGCGCGATCGCGGAGCGCGCCCTGCCCCTTCTTTTGACCCTGGTCCTGCCCGGGGGCGCCGCCCTTCGGGCCCGCCGCCTGCGCGAACACCGACGTTGCCAGGCCCATCGCGAGAGCTCCGACCGTGACCAACGTGCAAATCTTCTTCATCTTCTCGAACTCCTTCAGTGGGATACGCACGGCAATGACGCCCTTGTTCCCAAGGGGTTCAGTGCGGGGGGGTTTGGGGGGGGGGCCGACTTGCGTTGCAGTTACGGGCCGGAGCCCCTCACCCCTGCCCCTCTCCCCGGGGCGGGGCGAGGGGTTCCCGGAAATGACCCCCACCCTGCCCTCCCCCCGATCGCGGACTCCGGGGGAAGGGTTCCCGGATCCGGATCCATTACCCCTCCCGGATTAGGCTTTGAAGGACTCGGCGCGGGCTTTGTCTACCAGTTCGCGGATCGCGGGGCGGTCGGAGGTGGAGAATGCGGCGGCGGTGCCCACGAAGCTTAGCTTTCCGCCTTCGAGGAACGCGATTCGGTCCGCCGTTCGGAACACCGAGGACACGTCGTGGCTCACCACCAGCGTCGTGATCCCATAACGCTCGCGCACCTGGGCGATCAGCGCGTCGATGGTGTACGTCGTGATCGGGTCGAGACCTGTGGTGGGCTCGTCGTAGAGCATCACCTTCGGGCGGAGCGCCAACGCCCGCGCGATGCCAACACGCTTGCGCATGCCCCCGCTGAGCTCGCTGGGCATCAGATGCTCCACGTCGGACAACCCCACCATCTCCAGAGTCTCCTGCACGAGGGCCGCCTCGTCGGTGCGCTGCACGCCGCCCCAGCGCCGCGGACCAAACAGCACGTTGTCCGCGACATTGAGGTAGTCGAACAGCGCCGAGGACTGGAACACCATGCCCATGCGGCGGCGGGCCTCGTCGGGGCTTTCGCGCACGTCCACACCGTCCACCAGCACCGAGCCCGACGTGGGCACCAGCAGGCCGCTGATGCACTTGAGCAGGGTCGTCTTTCCCCCGCCGCTCGTGCCCATGATCGACACGATCTCCCCTTTGGCCACCTCGAGGTCGATGCCGTCCAGCACGACGTGGGCTCCGAACGCGTGCGTGAGTTTGGACACCCGGACCATTGGGCTAGCCTACCTACCTCCGCCGGCGCACGCGGGCGGGGTTCGTGTGGAACCTCGCCGCGAACGCGCGGCTGAAGTGGCTGAGCCCGACGAACCCCACCGCCTCGGCGACTTCGGACACGCTCATCGGCTCCTCGACGAGCATCCGGTGCGCCTTTTCCAGACGCACAGACACGAGGTAGCGGTGAAAGGGCTGCCCCGTCGTCTGGCGGAACAAGAACCGGAAGTGCGACGTGCTCAGACCGAGCCGCTGGGAGATGCCCGCATCGGTGAGATTCGTGGCGAAGTGCCGCTCCACGATGGCCAGGGCGCGATCGACCAACTGCCCGGACGGACCCTCTGGACCCACCATAAGTGGCGCAACGAGGGCTTCGATCTGCTCGCCGGCAACGCCGATGGCCTCCTCGATCGACTGCGCCGCCTCCAGAGCCCGAGCCGCCTGCAGTTGGGCGCGGTGCAAGGCCCTCGCTCCCCCCGCCTCGAGCATGGCCGCAGTGACCACCGCGTGAAACGTCAGCGCCTCTCCCCGGGCCTCGTCGAGGTCCCCTGCCTTGCGCATGCCCTCCTGGAGTTGGCGCACTCCAGCGGCCAAACGCACGCGATCGCCCGTGCGCACGATTCCACCCAACTCCGCGAGAGCCACGCTCCCGCCATGCGTCCGGAACGGACACCCGTGGGGCTCGCGGCGCTCCACAACCACATCGAACACCTGAAACGAAGCCGGGCTGCCGAGATCCTTGAACTCGAATGCGTCCGGGAAAATCCCCGATGGCACGTCGAGGGTCAGCACGTCCACCCGGTAGGGCCGTCCGTCCAGCTCGACCTGCCCCAGGGTCTCCACGCTGGTTCCGTCGCCCGACACCCGGCACACCGGCTCGAGATCACCCGCGTCGCCATAGTGCCGCCCGTTGACGAGGCTGTGGCTTAGCAACACCTCCCCCTTGGCAAGCAGGTGCATCACCGCGCCCAACGTGCCGGGGCCCTCGAACTCGGGCCCTGCCCATTGGGCGAACACTCCGACCACATATAGGCGGCACAGTTCCCCGCCATCGGGGTCGAGGGCGACGCGCAGCGTGTACGGACAAGCTCGAGCGGGATGCGCCCGGGCCGGACCGCCGTTGCTCTGCCACCCGGGAAGCCCCGAAAGGGGGAGGTGGCCCGACTCAAGGTCAAGCCGGCAACCCAATTCGGGTCGCGGGATGGGCGCGGCCGAAAGGGTCGTGGTGGGCTCGGGCGTGAACTTCACGTTGAGTCTATTTCGAAAGCTTCACCGTGGTGTGCGGCAGATGGCCGAACAGCGACTCGCGCAGCCCAGATACGCGCGGCGAGATCAACTCCGCGTCGCGCTGGAAGTAGATCGGCACCCAAGCGGCCTCCTGCAGGGCGATGTCTTCCGCCTCCGCGTAAAGTGCCAGACGCCGTACGGGGTCCATCGTGCTGTCCGCCTCCTGGCAAAGCGCGTCGAACTTGGGGTTGCTGTAGCCAATCCGGTTCTCCGGGCCGTACGGGTACGAGCCGAGCATGAAGCTCAGGAAGTTCTCGGGGTCGAGGTAGTCCGCAGCCCAGCGCATGTGCACGAAGTCGTGCTCGAACCGGTTGCGCGCCTCGAGGAACGCGCGCCACTCCATCGTGCGCAGCGTGACCTTCATGCCGAGGTTCTTGTCGAGCTGGCTGGCCACGGCCTCGGCCACGATGCGGATGTCCGGTCGCTGCTCGCGGAACACCAGTTCGAGGGTGGGCAAGCCCTTGCCGCCGGGATACCCCGCTTCGGCAAGCAGCCTCTTGGCCCTTTCGACGTTGTACGGAAGCCCCTTGGCGTTGTCCCGGTGCCCAAGCACACCCGGCGGCACAATGCTGTCCGCGAGGCTGTTGATGCCGCCGAGAATGTCGTTGACGATGACGTTCTTGTCGATCGCCATGCCCACCGCCTGCCGCACGCGCACGTCCATGAACGGCTTGTAGCGCAGCGAGTTCATCGCGACGTACCAAACCGAGGGACGCGGGAAGAACTTCAGCTGGCTCTTGAACTCCGCGTCGCTCTGAAGGCCCGACACGTCCTGGCGCTCAAGCATCACGAGGTCCAACTCGCCGGCTTTGAACTTGTTGAGGCGTGTGGCGGCGTCTTTGATGATCGGCCGCTCGATCTTGTCGATCGAAGGCGCGCCTCCGTGGTAATCCTTGTTTGCGGCGAGCACGATGATCTGGTCCGGCACATACTTCTCGGCCTTGAACGGACCCGTGCCGATCATCTCCTTCGCGTTCTTGATCTCGCTCATCGGCACGCCGCCCTTGGGAAGCACTGCGTTGACGATGTACGTCAGCTTGCCGAGGAAGTACGGGCGCACCTTGTCGATTTGGATGGAAAGCGTGTACGGGTCCACCACCTGGATGCCCGAAATCTCCTTGGCTTTGCGGGCGATCTTGTCTTTCACGCCGACGATCTCGCCGAGGTAGTTCGCGGCCGTTGCACTTTTCAGCTTCCGATCGCAGGCACGCTCGTAGGTCCACTTGAAGTCTTCCGCGGTGAGTTCCTGACCGTTGTGGAACTTGACGCCTTGCTTGATCTTGAACACGTACTTCGTGCCGTTGTCTAGGATCTCCCACGACTCGGCGAGCAGTCCGATGGGCTGGTTGTCCTCGCTCCAGGTCACGAGTCCCTCGTAAACCTGCTGGATCATGTCGATCGTGTCGCCGTCCTCGACCTTGCCCGGGTCGAGCGTGGTCGGAGTCGTCACGATCGGGTAGCGGAACACGTTCTCCTTGCCCACCTGGCTACGCTCGGAGAAGTCGCCTTTGCCACATCCGGCCGCCATGAGCGCCACAAGCGCCACGGACCAAGGAAAGAGCCATTTCATCGGTCAAGTGTACTCGGTTGAAACCCCTTTGGGAGTGCGCGAGCTTGCTCGTCGCCTTGCATTCGAGCGGCTTGCCGC
>CAYJMZ010000264.1:0-4361 GCA_964370995.1 uncultured Fimbriimonadaceae bacterium
GGTTCGCGCTTTCCCAGTCGGCGGAGCCGGGCGGACGTGGCAGCCGCTCCGCGGCAGATGAAAGCGCGAACCGGGGCGTTCGCGCACTCTAATAACGGACATTCCCCCTCGCCTTTACGCCTCTGAAAACGGACTCTGCGACCTCTGAGGCCTCTGCGTGAAACGATCCAAGCTACCGCCGGGCGGCGACGAGGATCTTTAGCCACTTCTGCTGGCCGAGGTAGTCCGTTGCGACTTTGCCCCTGCCCGAACTTGCGTGCGTGAAGAAGCCGTTGCCGAGGTAGATGCCGGTGTGGCCGATCTTGCCGCGCTTCGCGTCCCAGAAGTAGAGCCGATCGCCGGAAAGGAGGTTCTCGAGATTGGTCACGGGCGTTCCGTATTTGACCTGCTCGGCGGCGGTGCGCGGCAACGCGAGTCCAACCTGGCCGAACAACTGCTTCACGAAGCCCGAGCAGTCGACGCCCCCCTGCAGTTTGTTTCCTCCCCACTTGTAGGGAGTGCCGAGGTAGCGCAGCGATTGGTTGGCGATGGTAGAACGGGAGCGTGACGCGAGGCCGGCCGGGCGCTGGGCGGTGCCCTGAGTGACCTCGTAGGGCAACTCGGCGACCTTCTCGCTCTGCACGTAGCCGAAGGTGCCGTTCTGCAGAAGCACCTTGCGCCACTCCGGAACTTTGAAATCCTGGACCACGAGGTATTCGAACGCCTTGGCCCGGTAGTACACACGCGCCCGGGTATTGGTGTTTGAGTAGATCGGTGTGGCTTCAAGCGCTTGGCCCAGTTTGCCAAGCACCCGAAGGTCCGCCCCTGCAAGGGACGCCGCCAAGATCAACACAACTCCGACCAACCCACGCACTGTTCGCTTCATCTTCAAGGGGTCCGACAATTCTAACACATGCCGGACGGTTCCATTATCGGCCCCGGTTCGCCCGGGGCTTAGGCCGGTGCCCCGACCCTGGCAAGCGAGCCGAGGATCGCAAGGCCATCCGTGGAGCCCAAGAGCGCCTTGGTGGCCCGTTCCGGGTGGGGCATCATCCCGAGCACGTTGCCACCCTCGTTGAGTACGCCCGCGATGGCCCGGACGCTCCCGTTGGGGTTGTGTTCACTGGAGAGCTCCCCATTGGGCCCGCAGTACCGGAACGCCACGCGCCCTTCGCTTTCGACCCGCGCGAGGGTCTCGGCGTCGCACGTGTAGCGCCCCTCGCCGTGCGCCACGGGGATGGACAGCACACCCTTCACGCCGGCGGTCCACGGGCTGCTCGTGTTCTCGGCGCGCAGATGCACACGCCTGCATACGAACTTCTCGCTGCCGTTGAGCATGAGGGCCCCAGGTAGCAGTCCCGCCTCGCACAGGATTTGGAACCCGTTGCACACGCCGATCACGGGCCGACCCTCGCGGGCGAATCGCGCAACCTCTGCCAGCACGGGCGCGCGGCTGGCCATGGCGCCGCACCTCAGATAGTCGCCGTACGAGAACCCGCCGGGGATGAACACCGCGTCGAATCCCGCCAGCGAGGTCTCCTCGTGCCACACATACTCAGCATGGACGCGCACGTCGTCTCGGAGGGCGTGCAACGCATCCTGGTCGCAGTTCGAGCCAGGAAAACGGAGGACCGCGACTTTCACTCCACGACCTCGAAGCGGTAGTCCTCGATCACGGGGTTGGCGAGCAGCTTGTCGCACATCTCCTTCACGCGCCCCTCGGAGAAGGTCGCGAGCTTGAGTTCGATCAGCTTGCCGATCCGGGCCTCTTCGAGCTCCTCAAAGCCGAGTTTCTGAAGCGAGCCCGCGACGGTGCGCCCGGCCGAGTCCAACAGCGAGGGTTTGAGGGTGACAAACACGCGCACGGTCGTCATGCGTCCAGTTTGGCACGGTTCACCCTCCCAACTGCACTTGGGTCAGGCCGCCTTGAGCTGGTCGACGTCCCAGAGCACTTCGATCTGTTGCTTGGGTACGAGGCGCACGGTGACCCCGTGGAACACGGTGCCGTAGCGCTCGATGGGGGTCAAGGCGACCTCGCGTCCGCGAACGGAGGCGGCCGCGGACGGGCCCGAGATCAGGAGCGAAAGTTCTTCGACGCCGGTCTCCGACGAAAGGAACAGCGAGCCCTTGCCCTCGGAGGCGTTTTGCGTGATGCGCAGGGTACGCCGCGCCCGCTCGTACTCGAACATCTGCTCGGGCAGAACGAAATCGAGGCGGCTCTGCTTGCACAGCGAAAGCAGTCGCCGAATCGTGAGGAAATCGCTCCCCTCGTCGAACGCGGCCGGGGTTGCCGTGACCGTCAGACAGCCGTTGCGCAGGCGCGTGTGCTCGATCAGCGCGTCGCAGATGGACTCGGGAGTTCCCGAGCCGGGGGCCGTGATCGTGGTGGGGATCTCCATCACGTAGAACGAGGTGCCGTCGCGCCGGACCGGAAAGTAGGGGTGGCATGTGCCGAAGGGGAATCCCATGGTGCCGACCTGGCGTCCGCCGCGGCTGATCGACACGCGTGCGCCCGCGGCTTCGGCGATTTCGTAGGGCAGCGTGTAGCCGCACCACCTGCCATCGATGGGGCGGAACGACAGCATCTGCGGCCGCCCGGCCGCCCGGCGCATCGCGGTCAACTGGATCTTCATCCGCTCTTCGTGCCACCCGGCGTGGTTGTTGGTTTCGAACAGCAGGCCCACCTCGTGGTCTCGGGCTCGCAGCGCTCGGAACGCGTCCAGCGAATAGCCGGGGGTGCGCACCAGCCAGGTGGCAGGGCAACCGAACATCGCCAGGGTGCGGCACACCCGAAACACGCGGTCGGTGCTGAACTCCTCGCAGTCGAGCGTCAGTATCGCGACGGCCTCCGCGTGCTTGGGAAGGTGCCAAAGCAGGGGCACGGAAACGCCAACCCACTCGGCGGCTTGGAGGATCGCGCGTACCCACAATTCGCGCACGATGTCTGCGTGGGGGGTGCCGAAGCACGCGTGCCGGCCCTCCGTGGGCGTGCGGTCCGTGTCGAAGTCGAGGTTGGTGCCGTCCTCGGAGCGGAGCACCCCGTCGGCGAGGATCGCAGACCCGTCCTCCGGGCCGATCGCGTCGCTCTCCACGCTGCGGCCCATAAGCATCAGCTGCAGGGTCTGGCCGACGTGTGGGGCGACGTAAAACGCAACGCCGCGGTTTGCGCGCCGGCGCGTGGCGGCGGCCAGTTCACCGCACGTGGCGGCGACCTCGCACCCCTCGGGCGTGGCCAACGTCCCGCCGAAGAACCGCGCGGGAGCGGCCCCGGACGGCCAGAGGCGATCCTTCCCGTTGGGTTTGACCATCCCCTTCGCGGTCGGGGAGCCCCCCTGCGCGATGCCGAACAGCTCGTGGAGACCCCACGGGCCGCCGCAGGCGATCAGCGCACCGCCGTCCTGCGTCCAGTTGTCCACTGCGTCGCGTTGCGTGTCCGAAAGGGTTCCGTTTCCGCACAGCAAAAGCACGTCCACGGTCTTGAGCCATTCGACCGTGCACTCCTCGAGCCACTCCACGCGCAGCCCGGTGTGTTCCAACGCCTCGCGGAACATCGCCACATAGGGATCGGACCCGGCAAGGTGTGCCCCGATGCGCGCCCATCGAAAAGGGGTTTCGGCGTTCTTCACCAAACTTGATATCGGCGTGTTGGGGTTCGATATCCAGAGGACCGTGTGGCCGTTTGCACGGGTCTCAAACGCGAAGCGCCGGGCTGAGGAACGATCCCAGCCCGGCGTGGTGTGCCGATGGTGCCCCGTCGACGGGAACCTAGCGTCGCGCCTTGCGCCGCCGCCGGATCGCCGCCAAGGACGTGAGGAAGGGAAGCGCCGCAGCAGGGCCAGGGACTGCAGGACCCACGAGGTCTTGGTACCGGTCGCCGTGGGTGCCATGGCCTGTGGCCTTGAGCCAAGACGCATAGCCGACTTGGCCTGCGGACGTCGCGATGTACGAGTTGGCCTGACTGAGGATTCCACCTGAAATGGTGGACTTCAGGTTGCCGCTCCCGAGACCGTCGCCGTTGTCGATGAGCACGTCCCAGATCGCGAGTTGCAACGCCGCGCCCATCGTCGAGTTGGTCACCGTTGCGGCGTACGTGTTGTACAGGTACGCGATACGCTGGCCGTTGGTCAGCAGGTCGGTGGACAGCACATCCACGGGATAGCTTGACGGAAGCGCGTTCCAGTGGTCGAGATCCACACAGTAGGCGTCGAACAGGGGCCCGCTGTCGAGCTGGACCAGCTGAGGTCCCGAATAGACGTTGAACGAGTTGCCGTAGTAGCTGAGGTTGATGATGGAGTACTTGCCGGCCGTCAACGATTGCACGGTCAGGGTCTCGCTTGCAGATGCCGATCCCGCCGCGAGGGCGGCTACGATCAGCGGAAGGC
>CAYJMZ010000265.1:0-420 GCA_964370995.1 uncultured Fimbriimonadaceae bacterium
TTGATCAGCACGCCGTCCATGGGAGGGGAGTTTACTCAGGCGTAGCACAGGCACCCTGCCTGTGACTCCGGCCGTCGGCGAGCTTCGGAACACAGGCAGGGTGCCTGTGCTACCTTTCCCCACTCCCCTGTGGAGAAGTGCAAAACATACCCATTTACGCGGCGTGGAGGATGGCATATCATATTTCTACCAAACCACGGTGATGGAGGATCACCGAACTGGACGAGGCGGCAACGTCGGATTCAGGAGAGCGGGGACGTCATTCCCCCCGCAAAGGAGAGGTAGCACGGCGACGGGGGACTCCCGGCGCAGAGCCCGCAAGGGCCGACGGTGGTCAGTATCAAAATCGTCCACCGGGTGCGAAAGACCGACTGCTCCACTCGTGAGGTTGCTTGGACCAGGGCCTAGCGAGCGTAGCAC
>CAYJMZ010000265.1:430-4355 GCA_964370995.1 uncultured Fimbriimonadaceae bacterium
GCACTGGGGGACTCAAGTCTCTCCCCCGGAGGCACCAGAAGGTTTGGGATTCCGCTCCCTTGGCGGGGAGGCGACGGTTGAGCCGCCATGGTAGGGTCGGCGAAGGTGCACATCTTCGTCGGTCCGTCGGAAACCCGGTGGCGCGAGGAGGCGCCCTGCGGTCGCAAGACCGTGGTGGTGCGCCGGACGCCGCAAGCTTTGGGTCCGACGACTTCCTTCGGGAAGCCGTCGGCCTAAGGTGAAGCAGAGCGCTCTCGGTCGGGCTTGCCCGCACGAGAGCGTTTTGTTTTGTGCTTTTAGAGTGCGCGGATTCCCGATCCGCGCTTTCCCATCCCGCGGAGCGGCAAACACTGGCTTGGAGCGGCTCCGCCGTTAGGGAAAGCGCGGATCGGGAATCCGCGCACTCTAAAAAAACCAGACCCTTAGCCCTTCTTGCCGGTGATCTTTGCTTCCACGGGTTCGGGGCCGGCCATGGGCACGACCCAGTTCTTGACCTTGATCTCGAACTGGAGAACGCTTCCGTCTTTGCCGATCCACCAGGTGCCGTCGCCAGTCATGCCGTCTGGGCCCTTCTCCGTCAGCTTCAGGGCAACTTTCAGCGCGTCGGTGTCGCCGATCTGCTCAAAGCCCTTGACTTCGTACGCGTAGGTCAACAGGAAGTCGTCCTTGCCCTTGTAGGGGCGAACCTCGGCGGTCCACTTGTCACCCTCGCCCACCGGCATCTCGGGGTAGGCGAACGCCATCGGCGAAAGCATGCGGCGGACGTCGTCGCCCATGTCGGAGGTCGTTGCAACGATGGCTGCGCGAGGGTTGATGGTGACCTCCCAAGCGGTGTCCTCGTCTCTTTCTGTTCCATCGACGGTGAGGTGGGACCAGGAATACGTCGCCTTGTGGTTTGGACCGTCCATGGCGCCGAGTTCGCGGATCACGGTGAACTCCGCGTGGTGGTCGCCATCGCCCATGGCAGCGTCCACCTTCACCGCCCAACTCGCCTTGGCCTTTGCCTCAAGAACGGGCTTGATCTCCCATTTATCCATCACCGGGCACGCCATCAGAGCGCTCGCCACCATCGCTGTTAGAATCAACTCGCTGCCTCCTTGGAATCTGCTGTCCCCTCACGGTACACGAGTTCGGTGGGGCCTGGAGGTGCGAGGCGACCAAAGGCCTAGGGGTTGGGGACTGGGGCTGAAAGCTGCACTCGGCATCAAGCCCCATCGTCCACTCTACGATCTACAATCTCTCCATGCACGCCTACCTTTTCCCTGGCCTGACGTTGAGTCCGACGGTCCTTCGCCGTGTGTTTGCGCTGATCCCCGAGGCGCGGTGGGATGAGCCTGCTGCGCCCGACCGGTTCACGCCGCGCGAGGTGATCGCCCATTTGGCCGATTGGGAGCCGATCTTCCTGGTGCGCATGAAGTTGGGTGTGGACAAGCCGGGGAGCGAGGTCGCGGTGTACGACGAGGGCCATCGGGCGATCGAACAGGGGTATGCGCACTCGGATCCGCGGACCCAACTCGATCGGTTCGAGGCGAGCCGCGCCCTTCTGGTGCGGTATCTGGACGGTCTGGACTCCGCCGCGTTTCAGAGCCGGTTCCTGCATCCGGAGCGCGGCGAGATGACCGTTTACGACCAAGCGAACATGCTGCTCGGGCACGACTTGTATCACCTGGAGCAACTCACCGGCTTCATCGGGGACAAGTTGGCCGACGTCTGGTAGGAACCGCCAGCCCCCCTACAACTTCGCCGTCAACTTGCCAAACGCCGAGGCGCCGGCGTAAACGGCGTGTTCGCCGAGAATCTCCTCGATGCGCAGGAGCTGGTTGTACTTGGCCACGCGCTCGGTGCGGTTGGGGGCGCCGGTCTTGATCTGCCCGCAGTTGGTGGCCACCGCGAGGTCGGCGATGGTGGTGTCCTCGGTCTCGCCCGAGCGGTGGCTGATCACGGACGTGTAGCCCGCGCGCTTGGCCATGTCCACGGTGGCGAGCGTTTCCGAAAGGGTGCCGATCTGGTTGACTTTGATGAGCACGGAGTTCGCGGTGCCGAGGGCGATGCCGCGGCGCAGGCGCTCGACGTTGGTCACGAACAGGTCGTCGCCCACGAGTTGCACGCGGTCGCCGATGGCGTCGGTGAGTGCCTTCCACGTGTCCCAGTCGTCCTCTGCGATGCCGTCCTCGATGGACAGGATGGGATATTTTTCGCAGAGGCCCGCGAGGTAATCGACCTGCTGGGCGCCGGTCCGCTCGCGAACCGCACCGGCCTTGTAGACGTACTTGCCGCCTTTGTAGAACTCGGTTGCGGCCGGATCGATGCCGAGCCACACGTCCACCCCGGGCTTGTACCCCGCCTGCCCAATCGCCTCGACGATGTAGTCGAATGCGAGTTCCTGGGACTCGAGGTTGGGTGCGAATCCGCCCTCATCGCCGACGCCCGTGGAAAGCCCGTGCTTCTTGAGAACGTCCTTGAGGGTGTGGAAGATCTCGGAGCCTGCGCGCAGGGCCTCGGCGAAGGAGGCCACCTTCACGGGGAGGATCATGAACTCTTGGAAGTCGACGTTGGAGTCCGCGTGTTGGCCGCCGTTGAGGATGTTCAACATCGGCACGGGCAGGGTGTTGGCCGACACGCCGCCGATGTAGCGGTAGAGGGGCAGGTGTACGGACTTTGCGGCCGCGTGGGCCACGGCGAGCGAAACTCCCAGCAGGGCGTTGGCGCCGAGGTTGCCCTTGTTCGGCGAGCCGTCCATCTCGAGCAGAAGCTGGTCGATCGCGGTCTGGTCGGTCGCCTCGCGATCGTAGAGCTGCGGCGCGATCACGTCGTTGACGTTTTCGACCGCCTGCAGCACGCCCTTGCCCAAATAGCGCTTCTTGTCTCCGTCGCGCAGTTCGACCGCCTCGAACTGCCCCGTGCTGGCTCCGCTCGGAACCGACGCCCGGCCGAGGGACCCGTTTTCGAGAACGACATCGACTTCGAGGGTGGGGTTGCCGCGGCTGTCCAGAATTTCGCGCGCTGCAATATCGACGATCATGGGCATAGGGGGAAGTTACCCCGTGGGATGGTTTGTGGTTTGTGGTTTGTGGTTGGTGGCTTGGGACTGTTTCACGCAGAGAACGCTGAGATCCGGACCTCTGCGCGCAACCGTCCGAACCACAAACCACAAACCACAAACCACAAACCTCTCCCGCGGGTACCCTCACGCCACTATGTCAACCCAACCCGTTCTCGTCCAAGTGCCCCAAGCGATCCCTGACAAGGTGTATGCGTCGGAGGCGGTGGGCATCAGCCGCCGCACGCACGATGAGCACCTGAAGCTTTGGCAGGGGTACGCGAACAAGACCAACGCGATCCGCAAGGCGCTCGCCGAGATGACGATCGACCCCGCGCAGGCCAACCAGATCTACAGCGAGCTGCGCGCGCTCAAGGCCGACTACTCGTTCGCGTACGAGGGGTACATCAACCACAACGTGTACTTCGACACCTTGGGCGGGTCGGGCGGCCCTGCGACGGGCCAGGTCGCGCAGTTGATCGACGCGGCGTTCGGGTCGTTCGACAACTGGGTGGCCGATCTCAAGGCCACCGGAGTGGCCGCCCGTGGCTGGGTGTTCCTGGCGTACGACCACGCCGAGAAGCGCGTGTTCAACTACCTCGGCGACGCGCAGAACACGTTCCCGATCTGGAACCACACGTGCCTGCTCGCGCTCGACGTGTACGAACACGCGTACTATCTCGACTTCGGCACCGCGCGCATGAAGTACATCGAGGCGTACCTCCAGTGCATCGACTGGGACGCGGTCAACCGACGCGGCACCGCGGTCACCGTCGTCTAGTGTAGCGATCCCTAATCTCCTGGGGATCTCCCATGCCTCCGCAGCCCCGCTGTGGAGGCTTTCGCGTCGGCTCGTCGGCTGACTAGTTACGCCCTCCACAGCGG
>CAYJMZ010000266.1:0-2411 GCA_964370995.1 uncultured Fimbriimonadaceae bacterium
ACCCGTACGAGGTGTGGGGCGTGCCGTGCGATCCCCTGGGGACGCTGGGCGAGATGGGCGAGGAGCAGCTCGACGCGTTGGCGGAAGCGCTGCACGAGGTCGCACGCCGCTACGATGCCCTGTTCGGGTTCTCGCTGCCGTACCTCATGGCCATGCACCACGCTCCCCACGGGCATCTCCACGGTCGGTTCTTCGTGGAGTTCCTCCCCCCGCACCGCAGCGCCGAGAAGCTGAAGTACCTCGCCGGCAGTGAGTCCTGCGCCGGCGCGTTCATCAACGACACCCTGCCCGAGGAGACGGCGGCGCGGTTGCGCAGCGCGGGGATCGGGGATCGGGGATCGGAGATCGGGGATCAGGGATCGGAGATCGGGGATCAGGGATCAGGGATCAGATGATCGTATCGAGTCGGTTCCTGGCCCTGAAACTGTTTTGTTGGACTTTCCGATCCCCGATCCCCGATCCCTGATTTCTGATCCCCCTCACATCCCAAACAGCCTCTGCATGGTGTCGCGCATTTCGGGCCAGCCGCCGGGGGCGAGGCGCCACCATCGGCGGTCGTATTCGGCGGGGTCGAGTTCGCGGATCTCCCACATGGCGAGGGAGATGCCGTTCCAGAGGATGCGTGGCACGAAGCCGGGGTCGGGGCGGCCGCCGGCTTCCTGGTAGCCCTCGAGCATTGCCGGCACCGCCACCAGTGGCATCGAGGCGAATTCGAACGCGGGGTCGCCGAACGCCGCGTCGCCCCAGTCGATGATCGCCGTGAGGG
Source organism: uncultured Fimbriimonadaceae bacterium (assembly GCA_964370995.1). Taxonomy (GTDB): domain Bacteria; phylum Armatimonadota; class Fimbriimonadia; order Fimbriimonadales; family Fimbriimonadaceae; genus JAMLGR01. Next base: position 767 of record CAYJMZ010000266.1, read on the forward strand.
TGTGCGTTGCGCGATCGACGAACAGGTTCCAAGGGTGGATGTCCTGGTGGAGCAGCACGCGCCGGCGGCACCGGCCGAGGAGGGGGCGGGTCCGCTCGACCCAATCCACGATGGCATCGGCATCCGACGGTGCGATCACGCCCTTGGACACCGCGCGCGCCAGAGACTTGAGAGGTCCCCCTCGCTTGGCCTTCAAGAACTGCCCCGACGATTGCTCGGGAACTTGGATTCGCCCCAGCATGGCGATCTGCCGCCCGATCTCCCGGTACGCGGGCTCGAACTCCATGGGGTCGCACTCCACGTAGCCTAGGAGTTCGCCAGCCGCACGCTCGTAGATCGTGTAGGGCCGCGGGTCGCCCGCCACATCGAACGCGACGAGCCTGGGCGCCTGCATCCCTGCCGCGACGACCAGCGGCACGACGGCCGCCTCGCGCGCAGCTTCTTCGTCGCAGCCCTTGGCGCGAATGATGCGCAGCACGTGGTCCTCGCCGATCAGCCACGCCTCGTTGACCATGCCACCGTTGGGCAGCAGCATCGGTTCGCCCTCGATGCCGTGCTTGGACGCGAGGGCACGGATTAGCGTGGGGGCGTAGGTCATGGGAAGATCTCCGCGGCTGCGGCGGGGCACAGCTACAGGTCGATGCGAAACCGGTTTGCACCCTTGGGGTTGCGCTCGATGAGAACGGACTCTTCGATGAGGCCCCGCGTGAGTTGTTTGAGGGTCTCCACACCGTCCCCGAATCCGGCGGCCCATGCCTCCCGCAGGGCGATCAGCGCGTCTTCGAGTCCCATTTGGCGGAACTTGTGGCCTTTCAACAGCTGGCTGATGCGTTTCGAGCCGTCCGGATCGCCCGCCACAAACCCGTAATGAGTCCGTTCCTGGTAGTCCCCGTCGTAATCCACGACGTAGTAGCGATCCCCGGCGACGGTCTCGGACACCTGGCCGAACACGCACCGCGCCACGACCGGAGCGGTCTGGAAGTCGGAGAAGGCCCTCTTGAGCGGACCGCTGAGCGCGTTCACCACGCGCTGGATGGTCACGTCGCTCGTGCTGCGGCTGTACCCCTCGGAGTGCGCGAAGTCGATCGCCCCCAGGCGGAGGGTCTCCACGTCGCTCTGCTGGCCGATGGCCCCGAGCCCCAGGCGGTCGTAGATCTCGTAAATCTTGCGCGCCTGACGACGGTACGTGACCATCAGCACGCCCTCGGGAACGGACGCGCAGAGCACGGGCGACCCTTGGGCCAGGCGCGCCTCGACGAACTGCGCGCGATGTCCCATCGCTTCCTGCCAATCAAAGGGAGTGAGCATCGGAGAGTGTTGAGTGTTGAGTGTTGAGTGTCCAGTGTTGAGCATCCGGCCTTAGCACTCAACACTCAACACTCCCCCCCCAAACTACCTAATCCTTTCCCAGGGAGGCGTTTGCGTCAGCCAACTCTCGAGCGTTTGGCCCACGGCCTTGAGGGAATCGGGCGAGCAGTTCTCGGGCGTGTCGGTGACGGTGTGCCAGTTGTCGAGGTGGGTGAAGTCGATCAGGTCCATCGTGCGCAGGCCGCCCTCGTTGATGGGGATGTGGTCGTCTTCGATCATCTGGCCGTACACCATGGGAAACGTCTTTGGCGCCACCTTCTGAGCGTGGGTGTAGAAC
>CAYJMZ010000266.1:2421-4348 GCA_964370995.1 uncultured Fimbriimonadaceae bacterium
GGAAGCTGTTCATCTCGATGGGGATACGCACATTCTTGGTGCCCACCATGTCGAGAAGGATGCCGTAATCGGGCTTGGGCGTGGGCATGTCCTTCATGAACGCCCGGGCGCCGAGGAACATCTCTTCGAGTTCGGGCCCGAGGTCCTCCCCATCGGACATGAAGTAGAGGATGCCGAGGCCCGGGTGCCGATCCTTGAGCACGCGCATGAGTTCGAGCAGCACGGCGACGCCGCTCGCCCCGTCGTTGGCGCCGAGCACGGGCTTGAGGCGGTTGACGTCCTTGGGGTCCTGATCCGCGTAGGGCCGGGAGTCCCAGTGCGCGATGAGCACCACGCGCGTCTTGGCGTCCTTCCAATTCTGCTCGCCCAACACGTTCCACATGGAGACCTTCTTGCGGGACAGCGACCACGTGTGCTCGAACGCTTGCAGCCGCACGTTGTCGCAGGACGCCTTCATGGTCTCGACCATCCAATCTCGGCACTGGAGGTGGGCGTCGGTGCCTGGCACGCGCGGACCGAACGCGCACTGCTTGATCAGGTGCGACCACGACTTGTTCGCGTCGAACAGCAGGGGGTCGGCGGGACGCGGGGAGGCCACGGCAGACGCCGCGACGAGCACTAGGGCTGTGCGACCCATCGAGGCGAGGAGTCGATGAACCGCTTGCCTTTGAGGGCGGACTCGACGGTCACGTTCCCGATGGTCTTGGTGATCCTTGACTTGTCCCATATCTTGAAGTACCCCAGCCCGCCTCGCCCCAAGGAGGACGGCATTGCGACCGTGTAGGTCTTGTCGTCATCGAGCTTGACGCCCGAGGCCGTTGCGCTGGTCACGCGGCGCCCCGATTCGGCGCTCTTCGAAAACTGCACCTCAAAACCCGAGATCTGCAGGAAACTCGTGTTCGGAAGGGGATAGAGCGACAGGGTGCGCTCGAAAGCCTGCCGGATTTGGGCACCGGTCAGGCTGACGATGACCAGTTCGTCGGTCGGGTACTGGAGGAGCGAGGCAAGGTTGTCCGCCTGATAGGACTCCTTCACCATACCGGCCGCCAGAAAAGCCCCGTCGGTGCCTGCGACCTCCCGAAGCACATCGGCAGCTGCCTGGGACGGGATGTGCGCCGCAGAGGTGGGTCCGCCATCGGACGTCGCCCGGGCCGTGGTGGCCAAGACGAGCATCGTTGCAAACAGGGCAAGGGCGCTCTTCAACATCGTTCTATTCCGAATCGCTACCTTATTAACGGCCTGAAGGGGATGCGGTTTCGCCGGCTTCTTCCCCCATTTTCGGATGTCCTGTCAAAAAGGCGAGGTCCTAGCCTTCGACCTTGACGCCCATCGAGCGCGCGGCGCCGGCAACGACGCGCATCGCCATCTCCTCGTCCTTGGTGTTGAGGTCCGCCATCTTCGCCTTGGCGACGTCGCGGAGCTTGTCGCGGCTGATGGTGCCCACGATGTCGGCCTTGGGGTTCGACGAGCCCTTTTCGAGGTTGATCGCGCGCTTGATGAGGTCGGTGGTCAGCGGCTGCTTGATCACAAACGTGAACGAGCGGTCCTCGTAGACCAGGATTTCGACGGGCAGCGTGTAGCCCATCTGCGAAGCGGTCATCTCGTTGAACCTCTTCAGAAACTCCATCATGTTGATGCCGGCCTGGCCCAAGGCCGGGCCCACAGGCGGCGCAGGCGTGCCCTTGCCGGCGGCGATATTGAGTTTGATGACGCTGGTGATCTTCTTAGCCATGGTGTGTTTCCTGAAAAAGCGTTGGCGGTTCATGGAGAGGGGGAAGCGTCATCCTCGAACCACGATCACCCAGAATACCCGGTTGGGTGTCGGTAGCACAGGCTCCCAGCCTGCGTTCCGGGCCCAGTGTTCTGAATCGCAAATCTCTAGGCTCCCCGGGGAACGGCCGGAAGGTCTGAACCCCCTCGCACCTCC
>CAYJMZ010000267.1:0-4293 GCA_964370995.1 uncultured Fimbriimonadaceae bacterium
CCCAAGATGAGGGTGGCACGGGATCGGAAACGTCCGTGGCGCGAGAACAAATGGTAAAAGCCCGTTCTTCAGCACCCTGCTAACTCGGCCGTTGCCACGCCGAGGCCGACGGCGCGACAAACGCGGCCGCAGCCCCCTCGGACGGCACCCGCGGTCGTTGCAGGCCGAGGGACCGACACGCCCGCTCTGGATCGCGCTCGTAGGCGGCGCGGAAGGCCGGGTCGGCGCCGACCAGGCGCACGACGAGTTCGGACGGCCAGGCCCGGAGCGCGTCGGCGGCCGCCGCCGACTCCGTGGCCAAGGGCTCCGTTGCGGTCGACGCACACCTATCGAATGCTTCCAGGGCCTCGCCGTAGCAGCCCAGGCACTGCAGCGCGCAACCTCGCAGGTGCTGGTAGCCCGGCTCGAAGGGGTTCAGACTCGTGAGCCTGCGGAGCGTATCGAGCACGCTGCGGCAGTCGCCTGCAACCCACTGCAGCCTCGCAAGAGCCTCCAAGTGTCCAAGATGGTTGGGATCCGCAGACAGCCGGGCCCTAACCGCCCGAATTGAATCCGCCTTTCCTGTTCTTTTTCGCCCCACGACCATCCCCTCTCCACCCCCGCAACCGACGCAAAAACAACGCGAAAGGCGAGCTGTGCCCGCGCGCGCCTCTATAGGTTAGCGTTGGATTGTTTCAACGCTAACACGCAAATATGCCAGAGATGTGGATTTACGCGACCGATTTACCCACAATTCCGTCTCTTTGAGAAGCGGTTTGGGCGGCCTTCGCGCGCACTGCAAGCGGCAAGACTTCCAGGCCATCGGGTGTCTTGAGCGGGATTAGCGACGCGTGTGCGGTCGCCTCGTTCGCCCAACTCTCCGCGAACCGCGGGTTCGATCCTGGCAGGAACACCGCGAAAGTGCCCGTCTCGCGCCGGCACAACCCAGCACCATGGGGCAAGCGGCTCCGCAGTTTGCGCACGAACGCACGCAGCGCATGCTCCACTGCGGGATGGCCGAAGCGCTCGCACAACGCGTCGTGCTGCAACGTCTCGAACACGATCAGAGCCCCGTCGGCCGTCTCGACAGACTGGTAGAACTCAGCCGGCGTCACCAGCCCCTCGGGGCCCGAGGACCCCTCGATCACGCGGCCAAGCGCCAACGACAACTCCGCCCCGATGGCGCGCAGACAGGCGAGATCGGCCACGTCCACGCCCCCGACCCGGTGCGACGCCGCAGTCAGGAATCCGCACGGCAACTCGCCGTACTGCAGGGGGACCAGACAGAAACTGTGGATGCGACGTTTCAGCGCCACCGTGGGGTCCAGCCTCGGGTCCTTCCCCGTGTCGTGCAACGCAAGCTCGGGCGCTCCCGCGGCCAGCCACCCCTTCACGCCGTCCCCCTGGGCGAAGCGCATCTCGTCGAGCAGCCGCAGCGGGATCCCCGAGTGGGTCATCGGCATCGCATCGTGGCCCTCCACGAGAAACACGCCGAAGTGGTCCACCTCGAGCATCTCCGCGGCGTGGCGCACCACGCGTCCGCACAGGGCGATGGGAGTCTCCGCGCCCGCGGAAACCACGGCGGTCTCGTAGAGCACCTCGGTTTCGCGAAGCCGGCGTTCGTGGGACGCGCGATCGTCGTGCTCGCGGATCAGGGCGGCCGCAAACGGCGCAAGCTCCTCGGCGCGCTCGCGAGCCTCCGCCAAGTGGTCGGGGCGCTCGTGCCTGACCATCAGCATGCCGCTCACGCGCCCGCCATCGGTCAGGAGCACGTGCTCGACGTGGGCGCGTTCGCGCTCGCCGAGCAGCGTGTCGAGGAGCTTGCCCAACGCATGCCGAATCTGGCCCGGCGCGTGGGTGGCCGCAACCTCAAATCCCTCGGTGCGCATCGCATCGGGCATTTCGCCCGACACGGCGCGGACCACGAGGGCGTCGGCGTACTTCGCCACGCTGTACAGCCCAACGCTCTGCGCTCCGGTGAGTTCCTGGATCCGCGCCGCAAGCCGAGGAAGGAACCGGCCGCCTTGGGCGAGGCGTGCGTCCTGCAATTGGGCGACCAGCCGATCGCGACGACTCCGGCGCTCGAGGTCGCGGTACGCCTCGCGCAGCTTTCGGAAGTTCTCGCGCAGTTCGAGGAACCCCTCGGGCTCGGGCCCGCGGTGGGGGAACTCGGAAGGCACCGGCACGTCGCGCGTGACGGTCATCACGATCCGGCGGTGGTTCAGCAGCAGACCCACGAGCATCACTGCGCCCGCCTGGGCAAGGCCCTGCGCGTCGGTGCCGGCCCCACCCAACGTCGCGTGGGCGCAGAGCACGGCTGCCGCGGCCAGAGGCGCCATGCCCGTCGGCAGGGACCCGTACCGGGCAGCGGCGTAGGCGCATGGCGCGAGCACGAGGAACCCCAGGGACTCCAGGAGGCCACCCGAGCCCACAAGAAACGCAATTGCGAACGCATCCGCCACCGCCGCGAAACCCGCCAATCCCGGGCTTACGAGGCCCTTGCGTTCGATGCGGTACATCAGGGTCGCGTACACCGAGACCACCGCTCCGACTTTCCACGCGACGGCGAACTCGGGGTGCCCAAGCCATCCCGCGAGAAGTACGGCGGTCGAAGCCGCCAGGAGTCTTATGCTGAGCTCAACCATCACCCTTCACTCTAGGTTTCGGAAGGTTGAAACCTCATCTGGAGGATGAGCTTGCGCTACTTGCGGTAGGTAAAGGCGTCCATCTCCCGAACTTCCAGCGTAACGGACACCACGCCATCGGCCAACGATTGTGAAAGCAGCGATCGAAGCCGGGCCTGCATCGCATCCGCAATCCGCGCGCGGAGTTCCTCTGAGCGGCCGGCGAGAAGGCGAACCTCGCAATGGGCGAATCCGCGGGGCGCCCCGGGTCCCATGTGCCAGTTCATGCGCAATCCGTGGTACGCCTTGACGGCAGCCGGCGTCACGGTGTCGTGCGCGCAGAGTTCCTCGACAAGCGCCTCGAGGAGGTCGGGAATCCGGTCGTTTTCCAGCAGGTCCGAAGTCGTTTCAAGCACGATGTGGGGCATCGACCCTCCTCCCTAACCGTTGTACAAGATCCTCTTCACGACGTTGATCGTGCGCACCGCGTCGCCCGTGGCCATCGCCGCATCGAGGTCCGCCTTGCGCGCGTAGATCTTGAGCGCCTTCTTCATGCAGTTTGCGAAGAACTCCCGCGAAAGGGCCATCGAGGCCACCTGCCCGGTCCGGTACGTGAACTGGTCCTCGCCGAACCAGCCGTCGTATCCCGTGTCGATGGCCGCGTAGCAGAACTCGACCATGCGCCACACGTCGTCGGTGCCGGCGATGCGGTCCTCGTCGTTGCTGTTGTACTTCGCGGCGTTGAGGTGGAAGTTGGCGATGGGCAGCCCCAGCCGCCGGAGCATGTAGAGCGAATCCGCGGGCGTGTTGCCCACCATCTGCTCGTGCCCGTAGTCGATCGCCACGCCCATCGCGTCCTTGCCCAGGGTGCGGTTGACCTCGACGGCGACGCACGCGGCCTTCGCGACGGTGTTGCACACCATGTTGCCCTCGCGCGGCTCCTTCTGCTTGGGCTCGGTGCCGAACATGAGCCCGAGGCGATCGCAATGCTCGGCGGCCTCGGTGCACGCGTCGATGAACCACGAGAAGCGGTTGCCGTAGTCCACCTCGAAGTGGTAGTCCCACCCATCGGAGCCCGGCCACAGCCCACAGCTCACGCACCCGATCTCCCGGGCGATGTCGATGCCCTGGTGCACGAGCGTCAGGCACTCGGCGCGCACCCCCGCATCGGGGTGGGTGACGCCGCCGAACTTCCACTTGGGATCGCTCCACGTGTTGAAGTTCATGTTGGTGGGCACGACCGAGTACTTGGCCAACGCTTGTCGAGCGCCCTCGACCAGCGCCCCGTCGCGGGCCCGATGGGCATCGATGAAGCAGGACTCGTGGAACTCGATGCCGTCGATCCCCGCTTGCCGCACGCGCGCGATCTGGGCGGAAAGGGAGTTGTCGAAGGCGGGGTTGTCGCTGTTGTAGCCCGCGGGGCAGAACCGGTCGAAGAACTCGCCCGCGCACCAGTGCCCGGCAGCGAACCGGACGCCATAGTCCTTGAAGAACGCGTCGACCGCGGGGCCCTCCAAATAGCCGCCATACTCCGCGTCGATGCTCGAAAGGGTCGCGAGGTCCATACCGCCGTTTTACCGCGATCCACACGACTTGGGCCCATTCTCTGCGTTCTTCGTGTCCGCCCCGTTTGGGAGTGGGGGGGGGGGGGGGGGGCCGGGGAGCGCCCCCCCCGGGGGCGGGGGGCGGG
>CAYJMZ010000268.1:0-4293 GCA_964370995.1 uncultured Fimbriimonadaceae bacterium
CGTGGAGCTACGACAACCTGAACCGCATGACCCAATCCCCGATGGGCCCGTACGAGAACGACATCCTGGGCAACCCGCTCTGGCAGAACCACTTCCAGCAGGGCGGGAGGCGGATGGAGTGGGACGCAGGGATCGTTTGTCGTTTGTCGTTGGTCGTTTGTCGGGGGATTTTCAGGACGCTTCGCTGCATCTGGGTGACCCTTTTCCGAGCGACAAACGACCGACGACAAACGACAAACGAGATGGGGTTCCGGCTGGTACGACGCCGTGTGGTCCACGAACAAACCCACGACGCGTTACTTCTACGACGGTCAGATGCCCATCGAGGACGACTACACGCGCCTGGTCTCGGGCCACGTGGCGGTGGACGTCACCCGCAACGGCCTCGGCGCGGGCGGCATCGATGTGATGGAAAAGATGACCTTTTTGGGCGGTGCTCACGAACCTGGTGCACCCCCGACACGGGGGTGGCACGGGATTCCCTCCACACAATGCAACGGACTCCTCCGGGGTCGTGCTTCAGCACCCTGCTAGACTCTAACCAACACCTCTTCGCGGTTGAACATCCGAACGGCGACCGCGATGGCGATGGCGGCGAGCGCGGTGCTGACTCCGAAGGTGATCAGCAGCGCGATGCCGTCGTACTTGCCGAGCAGCGCGGCGCGGATGCTGGTCGCGGCGTTGAGCACGGGAACGGCGTTGATCCACCGTTCGGACCCGTAGTCGGTGAATCCGATGAACTGGCTGAATATGGCGGGCAGGATCACCACGAAGCTCAGGAGCGTGGTTTGCGTTTGCGCCTCTCGCACGTTGCGCGCGTACGTGCTGATCGCGATGAGCATCGCGGCGAACAGGAACACCGTGGGAATCAGCACTGCGAAGATCACCGCCAACGACATCGGGGTGATTCCTACCCCCTTTTCCATCATCGAGCGCGTCATCGGCAGGTTCATCAGGTTCACGATGACCAGCCCCGCGATCGAGGACAGGCTGCTGATCAGGCAAACGAGCGACAGCGCAAAGAACTTGCCCAGCGCGATGTGGGTGCGCTTGATGGGCGAGATGAGCAGCGTTTCGAGCGTGGCGCGCTCCTTCTCGCCGGCCACGAGGTCCGCCACGATGCTCATGCCACCGTAGAACGCCCAGATTACGATCAAGTAGGGAAGCATCCCCACGATGAAGTCGCTTGCTCCTCCCTCGCCGATCTTGACGGGGCGGACGTCGAGAAGAACGGGCTGCGCCATGGTCTCAGAAACACCCTTGGCCGCAAGGACCTTCTTGACGATCTCGATGTTGAGGCCCGCAAACAACTGACGAATGGCGCCCAGGGTGATCTGCGACTTCTGATCCTTGGGGTCGTAGGCCGCCACGATCGTGACCTGCCGATTGGCGGAAGACCGTAAATCCCCGTCGTCGGGCAACTGCAGCACGACACGGGCCTTGCCGTCGCGGATGAGCTGCTCGCCCTCGGCCATGGTCTTCACGAACTGCGTGTTCAACTTGGCCTTGGTGAGCTCGGCCGCGAGTGCACCCTTGCCCCCGACGACATGCACCTTGAGGTTTTCGGGCTTTGACAGCGTGTTGGCCAGAAACCCGAACAGGTACAGGAACATCACGATCATCACGATCGGCCACACGAACGCGCCCGTGCGCACGCGCTTGTCACGGAACATCTCCCGCGTTTCCTTCCAGAACACGATCCAGGTCGGATTCACAGGATCGCCCCCTCTTCCCGGCGTTCGCCGATCAGTGTCAGGAACGCGCGTTCCAAGGTGGTCGATTGTGCCCGCGTCTTCAACTCCTCCACGGTGCCTTCTGCGTGGATGACGCCGTTGTGGATCAGGGCGAGACGGTCGCACAGCCGCTCGGCCTCGCTCATGATGTGCGTGCTGTAGATCACGGTCTTTCCCATGGTTCGCGCCTCCTCGATGTAGCCCATGATCGTCTGGCTGGTCACCACATCCAGGCCCGTGGTGGGTTCGTCGAAGAACAGTACGGGTGGGTCGTGCAGGATCGTTCGAGCGATGGACACGCGCTGCTTTTCGCCCGTGGACAACTTGTCGCACAAACGGTTGGCAAACTCGTCGAGTTGGAGTTTGTCCACCACATACGCGATCCGTTCCTTGCGTTTGGCCTCTGGAAGCCCGTAGAGCCTTGCGAAGTAGTCGAGGACCTCCAAGGGGGAGAGGCGCCCGTAGAGCGCCGTGGTGCTCGACAGGAACCCGATGCTCGCGCGGACCTTTGGCGCGTCGGCGACCACGTCGTACCCTGCGATCTGGGCGGTGCCCGAGGTGGGCGTCAGCACGGTGGAGAGCATGCGAAGGAAGGTGGTCTTGCCCGCGCCGTTGCAGCCGAGAACCCCGAAGATCTGGCCCGCCTCCGCGGTCAATGTGATGCCGTCCACCGCCCTCACGACCCCGCGCTTGGGATCCTTGAAGTGCTTGCACAGCGCGTTGGCTCGAACCACCCGTCGATTCTACTTGGCGGGCGGCGCCCCCCGTGGGCACTGGGTCCTACATGCGGAAAACGCCGAAGCGCGGTGGGCCAACCGGGGCGTTTTGTGATGCCTCGATACCCAAGGCGAGAACACGTCGCGTGTCGACGGGATCGATCACCCCATCGTCCCACAGGCGCGCGGTCGAGTAGTAGCACGAAGACTCCGACGCGTACGTGTCGAGAATGGGCGCCTTGAACGCGGCCTGCTCTTCGAGGCTCAGGGTCTGCCCCTGGGCGGCGAGCTGGTCCAGTTTTACAGTCAGCAGCACGTTGGCCGCCTGCTCGCCACCCATCACGCTGATGCGCGCGTTGGGCCACATCCACAGCTGCCGCGGTCCGAACGCGCGCCCGCACATCCCGTAGTTGCCCGCGCCGTACGACCCGCCCACGATCACGGTGAATTTGGGCACGTTCGCGGTGCTGACGGCGGTCACCAGCTTCGCGCCGTTCTTGGCGATGCCCTCGTTTTCATACTTGCGGCCCACCATGAACCCGGTGATGTCTTGGAGGAACACCAGGGGGATGCTGCGCTGGCAGCACAGTTCGATGAAGTGCGCTCCCTTCTGGGCGGACTCGCTGAACAGGATGCCGTCGCTGGCAAGCACGCCCGCAAGGTGTCCGTAGAAGCGGGCGAACCCACAGATCAGGGTCGTGCCGAAGTTGTGCTTGAACTCTTGGAAGCGCGAGCCGTCCACGATGCGCGCGATCAGCTCGCGCATGGCCATGGGGTGCTTGGAGTCTGTGGGCACGAGGGAGTACAGCTCGTCGGGGTCGAACAGCGGGTCCTCGGCGGGCGCCGGCTCTGGCTTGACGGGCCGGGCGCCGAGCGACTCGACGATGTTTCTCAGAATCTCGATGGCGTGGGCGTCGTTCTCCGCGAGGTGGTCCACGACCCCGCTGAGGCGGCTGTGCACGTCCGCGCCGCCCAGCTCTTCGGCGCTGACCTCCTCGCCGGTGGCCGCCTTCACGAGCGGCGGCCCCCCGAGGAAGATCGTGCCCTGGCCCCTCACGATGACCGCCTCGTCGCTCATGGCGGGCACGTACGCGCCGCCGGCGGTGCAGGAGCCCATCACGGCGGCGATCTGCGGGATGCCCTGGGCGCTCATCACGGCTTGGTTGTAGAAGATACGCCCGAAATGGTCGCGATCGGGAAACACCTCGCTTTGGAGCGGCAGGAACGCGCCTCCGGAATCGACAAGGTAGATGCAGGGCAAGCGGTTCTCGAGCGCGATCTCCTGGAGTCGCACGTGCTTCTTCACGGTGATGGGGAAGTAGGTGCCGCCCTTGACCGTTGCGTCGTTGGCCACGATCGCGCACTCGCGCCCGTGGACCCGTCCGATGCCGGTGACGATGCCGGCGCCGGGCGCGTCACCGTCGTACATGCCGTTGGCGGCCAGGGCGCTGAACTCGAGGAACGGCGAGCCGGGGTCCACCAAAGCGTCGATGCGCTCCCGGGCGAGCATCTTGCCGCGCGCCTTGTGTTTGGCGACCGTCCGCTCGCCGCCACCCAGCTTCGCCCTCGCGATTTCGGTTCGGTACTCGGCCATGATCGAGTCCATGGCGGCGCGGTTGGCGCGGTGTCCGTCGTCGGTGGGATTCAGTTGCGTGCCGATCGGGTCCATCCGTGCCGGAGCATACCGGGGAGCGGACCCCAGCCCTTGCAACGGGCCGGGAATGCGCACTAGATGTCCGTCAAGCTTAAGAGTTCGGGTTACGAGCATTGATGAGGGATGGGTCCCTTATGGGAGTGCGCGAGCTTGCTCGTCGCCATTCACCCCGGCGACTTGTCGGCGGTTC
>CAYJMZ010000269.1:0-4287 GCA_964370995.1 uncultured Fimbriimonadaceae bacterium
GATCGGGGATCGGGGATGAGACTGCCTGCGTGAGGGAAAGGCGTCGACAATCCAAACAAACGGCATACGCAGCTGAACACCCGCGTCCGACTCAATCCTCAATCCTCAATCCTCTCCCCGATCCCTCCCATCGAACGCCCAGAGCGCCTCGACGACCGCCTTCATAACAATCGCGTTGTCAGCCCAGAACTCGATGGCCCGTTCGAACGACCGCGTGAGGACTTCCCTTTCTGTGGGCGGCCGGTTCGGAGGGGGGCCGGGTGGTTGGCGGGACTTCATGCTCAGCAGCGCCGGAACTGCCTCTGGAAACCCCTGCCTCGCCAACTGGGTCGCGGCCTCCGCTCGGTCGCGCGGATTGAACTCGCCCTCCAGCACGCAAATCAGACGCGCCATCGCCCGCCGGGACTTGCTTGCACCCCAGGCCTGGAGAATGTCGCGGTTATGAAAAGGTGTTTTGTCGAACAGCTCCCCAAGCGCGTCGATCGCCCGTTCCCTTTCCGAGAGATCGTTGGAGAGTTTGAGAACGGCTGCCCACGCCGCGATTCGCACTTGCCCTTCCGGATCGTTCAGGGAGATGTCTCGCAGCTTGGGAAGCGCCGAATCGAGCCCGAGGGCCGCCAGTGCGGTGCACGTCTCGCCCCGGACGTACTCGCTCTTGTCGCCCAACCAACCCAGGAGTTGCGGCTCGCCCTCGCGGAACCCCGCCGTCGCAATCGCCTCTGCAACGTCGGAACGAAAGACACGCCCCGTCTCCGACGCCTTCATCATCACAGGGATTGAGTCTCTGTCGGCGATCTTGGCCAGGGCGCTTCCCAGTGTGCGTCCGATTCTTCCCGCAGCGCGTGGGGCAAGCCCCTCGTTCAGGACCGATTCCAACGCCTTCCGGAGTTCCGGCGCGTTCTTCGGCGAGAGCCTCTCGCCGAGCAGAATCCCTGCCCAAACCCGTTCGTCGATGGGCACCCTGGGGTCTTCGATCACGTCGAGAACCTCCCGCAGGCGCGAGGGAATCCGATCGGCAAGCGCGTAATACGCGGCCTCGCCGATGGCCTCCTTCTCGTCCTCTGTTCCGGGCTCGTAGTGGTTGCTTGTCGCAATCAACTCCTTCGTCGAGCGGTCGGCCTCGCGGCGGAACAGAACCGGGCCCTTTGCCGACCCCATTGCGGGAAGCACAAGCGTTCCGTCCTTTCGAACCGACAGGACATAGCCCTCCAGGTTCGTCGTTGGCCAAGAGCGCTTGAGGACGGCGTCGGGGATGGGAAAGGGCCTGTCGAAGAACCCGTTGAAGGTCAGCACCACCCGGCCTTGGTGCATCCGCCAAAAGCCCTCGAAGCGTATTGCCGCGAGGTGGAACGTGCCGTCGCGCTGAACGCAAAGCCGCGTCCGACCGAAGACCACCTTGAGCGCACCGCTTCGATCCGCCACACGGCTGAGGTCCGGAACGTAGATTCCGGGCCGGACATTCACCTTGGCTTGAGGCAATAGCACCGCCGCAATCGCCAGTGCAACGGCGAGGCTCATGACCCCGTATACGCGATGGCTGGGGCGAGGGTTGCGCACTCCCATATCGGAACCCTGACCCCCTCCCCGGCGTTACCCCAACGACTATGAACAAACGATGGCTTGCCCTCACCGGCGTCTTCTTGGGCACGTTTGTGGTGCTGGGGTGCTATACCTCTCCGATGACATCTGAACCTCTGCAATCGAAACCCGGCCCTCCGATTCCAAAGGACGCCTCGACCCTCGTGGTCGCGGGCGGGTGCTTCTGGTGCCTGGAGTCCCAGTTCGAACTCCTGCGCGGGGTGTACGCGGTGGAAAGTGGCTATGCCGGCGGCGACAGCCCGAACGCGACGTACCGCGCGATCGGCGGAAGCGCCGAGGCCGTCAAGGTGTTCTTCGACGCAAAGCAGATCTCGCGCGCCGATCTGCTCCACATCTTCTTCACGATCCACGATCCCACGACCCTCAACCGCCAAGGCCCGGATACCGGCCTGCAATACCGCTCCGCGATTTTCTACTCAAGCGATGCGGAGAGGACCCTTGCGGAGAAGATCGCCGCGGAGATCGCAAGCGAGAAAATCTGGCCGAACCCCCTCGTCACGAGCATCGAGCCGCTCAAGAACTACGCGCGCGCCGAAGAGGATCACCAGGACTACTACGAGAAGTTCGCGACGGGCAGCACGAGCCAAAAGACGCGCATGAACGGCGGCTACTGCACCGCGATCATCGAGCCCAAGGTGTCCAAATTCCGCCAGAAGTACGCCCACTTGCTGAAGAAGAGTTAGGCTACGTAGCATAGGCTCCCAGCCTGTGTTCCGGCGCGGACCGGCAATCGGGACGATCGCGGCCACGACCACAGGCAAGGGTGCCTGTGCTACAGGACCGACGATCGCGGCTACGAAGGCAACGGGTACGCCGCCCTGGGTTTCCGACGCTTGCGCGGCACTTCGATCTTGTCGGCCCCCGTCAGGAACTTGGCGGTGCTGCAGCCGCTTGCCAAGAACTGCTCGAGAGTGCCCTCGGCGACGATTCGTCCGCCGTGTTCGCCCGCTCCGGGGCCGAGTTCAATCAGCCAATCCGCCGAGCGGATCGTCTCCTCGTCGTGTTCGACCACGAGCACGGTGTTGCCCAGGTCGCGCAGGCGACGCAAGGTCTCGATCAGCCTGTTGTTGTCGCGCTGGTGCAACCCGATCGAGGGCTCGTCGAGGATGTAAAGGCACCCCATGAGGCCGCTGCCGATCTGGGTGGCGAGTCGGATGCGCTGCGCCTCGCCGCCTGCCAAAGTCCGCGCGCTGCGGTCCAGCGTGAGGTAGTTGAGGCCCACGTCGGCGAGGAACCGCAGGCGCTCGACGATCTCCTTCACCGCGCGCGCGGCAATGGTGGTCTGCCGCTTGTTGAGGCGGGCGGGCAACCCCTGGAAGAACTCGAGGCACCGGTCCACCGGCATCCGGGACACCTCGGCGATGTTCACGCCCCCGACCAGCACCGAGATCACCTCGGGTTTGAGCCGCCGTCCGTCACACGCGGGGCACGGCTTCGTGCTCATGTACTGCTCGAGGTCGGCCTTGACCCACTCGCTCTCGGTGTTCTGGTAGCGCTTCTTCAACGCGGCCAGCACGCCGTCCCATTTGGTCTTGATCTGCCGCTCGTGCTTGCCGTAGCGCATGTTGACCAGGACCTGCTCCTTGAGCCCGTTCCAAACCGCGTCGAGAGCTCGATCATCCAAAGCGCTCACGGGCAATGAGGCGTCAAACCCCACCGCGGCCCCGACGCCGTCCAGCAACTCGGGCCACCACTCCTTGACCTCGCCCGACTTGTACACAAACGGCTCGATGGCCCCATTGCGCAGGGGCTTCGAGGGGTCGCGGCAGATCAGGGCGGGGTCGAACTCGGTCTTCGTGCCCAGCCCCGTGCATGCGGTGCACGCGCCGTACGGGGAGTTGAACGAGAACATGCGCGGCTCCAATTCGGGCAGGCTGAAGCCACACTCGGCGCACGAGTAACTCTCCGAAAACAGCGTGTCATCCCACTCGTCTGGAGGGCCGTCCGATGGCTGGTGCGACAGCGTGACGAGCCCGTTGCCCATCTTGAGGGCGGCCTCGATGGAGTCGGAAAGCCGCCGATCCAGGCCCTCCTTCATCACGAGGCGATCCACGACCACCTCGATGGTGTGCTGCTTGTACCGGTCCATCGGGATGTCGTCGGACACCTCGTACATCGTGCCGTCGACGCGAACGCGCACATAGCCGGCCCTCGCAACCTCCTGAAGCACCGACTTGTACTCGCCCTTGCGCCCCCGGACCACCGGCGCAAGGATTTGAATGCGTGTGCCCTCCGCGAGCCCCAGCGCCGCATCCACCACCTGGTCGGTGCTTTGCCGCTCGATGGGGGTTCCGCACGTGGGGCAGTGCGGAGTGCCCACCCGCGCGTACAGGATGCGCAGGTAGTCGTAGATTTCGGTGACCGTACCGACCGTCGAACGCGGATTGCGGCTGGCGGTCTTCTGGTCGATCGAAACCGCGGGCGAGAGGCCGTCGATGTGGTCCACATCGGGCTTGTCCATCTGGCCGAGAAACTGCCGCGCGTAGGCGCTGAGCGACTCCACATACCGCCGCTGCCCTTCGGCATAGATCGTGTCGAACGCCAGCGAGGACTTGCCGCTGCCCGACAGCCCCGTGATCACCACGAGCTTGTCGCGCGGGATCTCCACGGTGATGTTCTTGAGGTTGTTCTCCCGCGCCCCAACCACCACGATCTTGTCCACGCTTCCAAGTGTACACGCAAGAGTGG
>CAYJMZ010000270.1:0-4249 GCA_964370995.1 uncultured Fimbriimonadaceae bacterium
CCCGCCCCCAACGGGGGCGGCGGCGCCCCCCCCATCCCGCCCCACACGGGCGATCCGGCGGGACGCCGAAGCCACCCTCAGCGTTTGATGCCGGCGAGATCGTAGCCGTGGCGGGTCAGCGAACCCACGTCGCCCCCGGACATGCCGGACCCGTGGCCATCCTTGGTTCGATATGAGGAGAGCAGCCGCCCCGAGTCGTCGAGGAAGAACCGCTGGCGCACCTCGACGGTCTTGCGCTCCCGGCGACCGAACACGGACACGCGGGCGGTCGACTCCTCCGCAAAGTGGTACATCTTGTCGTCCTCGAAGAAATACTCGCGCGTGCCCACGATGTCCCGTCCGGAGTAGAGGCGCTCCTTGACGTACACCACGTCGCCGCTCTTGTTCTTGAAAACCTGCCAATGGGCGTCGCCGCTCCTCGTGTTGCCCGAGGACAGTTTGAGGTTTGAGATCTGGCCGCGCGTCTTGCTGGCCTGCATGGACAGCACCATCTCCTGCCGACGAAGCTCCGGGGAGCGCTTGGCGAACAGGTCGCGCTGCGCGGGGGCGCCGACCACGAAGGTCGCAATCGCGGCGATGACGAGAAAGGCTCGCGTGTGTTTCATCTGCATCTCATTGGACGATACTCGGGCGCCTCCGTTCCGATAGGCCCATCGCGCCACCCGAGGTACCCTGACGTGCTCTTGAACGACCTCAAATGGGGGATTGATCGATGAACAACAGATTCCTTCTCGCCCTTCTGGCCCTGCCACTCCTCGCCGTGCTCACATGGGCACAGATCAAGCCGGGAACGCTCACCGCCCCGCCGACACAATTGCTCCGCTACTCGACGGTCATCTACGAAACGGAGTTCTACGGGCTGCGCCGGAACGTCCCACAGCCGGCCTATGGCGTGCTGTACCCGGGTGGGTCTCGCCCTGATCAAATCTATGAGGCAAACCGCTCGCAGCGCCGCATAGACATCGCATTTCTGCAAGCGGGCATCCGGACGCGTGGCACAAACGGGTGGCACCTGCAGAGCATGACCAAGATCAACGAAGACGGCGGCAAGGACGAACTGCTGCTGGTCTTCGAGCGCGGCAAGCCAATGCCCTGACCCCATCCTCCACGACCCGGTCCCCGAGTTCGTTTCGCTATACTCGTAGCGGTGCCGCGGGTGAGACGCTGGGGCCGGTCCAACCATGCAATTGATCGCCCTAGCCATCGCTACCGCCACGCTCCTCGCCGCCGGTGCGCCGTCCCACCGCCAAGGGCCCGAAACGTTCGTCGAGAAGGTCCCCGGCACGCTGGTGAGCTTCAAGATGGTCCGCCTGCCCGATGGGGAGTTCGACCTGCGCGGCGTCAAGACCAAGGTCAAGGGCGTGTGGATGGGCGAGACCGAGATCACCTGGGACCTGTACGACATCTGGGCGCTCCGCTTCGACCTCACCGACGATCAGAACGCCAAGGGGGTCGACGCCGAGGCGCGGCCGAGCAGGCCCTACGGCGCACCCGACCGCGGGTTCGGCCACCAGGGCTACCCGGCACTCGGCATGGCGTACCACGCTGCGCAACGATTCTGCGAGTGGCTGCGCAAGAAGACCGGTCACAAGTATCGGCTTCCCACCGAGGCGGAGTGGCGCTACGCAGCGGGTTCTCCCCAGGACTTGGCTGCGGAGGCGTGGACCTGGGAGAACGGTGACGATGCCACCCACCCCGTGGGCAAAATGAAGCCCAACGCGTTCGGACTGCGGGACATGTACGGCAACGCCCGCGAGTGGGTGGTCACGCCGGACGGCGAGCAGGTGACCCTGGGCGGCTCGTACTACGACAAGAATGCGACGATCACACCCGAGGCGCGATGGCCGTACAGCATCAAGTGGCAGGACCGCGACCCCCAGAGGCCGAAGAGCAAGTGGTGGCTCTCGGACGGACCGTTTGTGGGAATGCGTCTGGTATGCGAGCGCTGATCGGTGCACAATGAGAGGGAGATAGGAGACAGACCATGACACGTCGAGACTTTTTGGCAGGCACGGCCGCAGCAGGGGCGGCGATGACCGTTCCCAGCGCCTTCGCTTTCACACAAGCCCGCGCCACGATCAAGGTCGGCCTGATCGGATGCGGCGGACGCGGAACGGGCGCCACGATCGACAATTTCACGTCCAGCCCCGGCGTGGAACTCTGGGCGATGGGGGACGCATTCGAGGACCATCTGAATGAGTCGAAGAACCAGCTCAAGGACGCCTTGAAGGACAGCTTCAAGGTCACTCCCGCCCGCTCGTTTGTGGGCTTCGACGCGTACAAGGGCGTGCTGGCCAGCGACGTGGACCTCGTGATCCTCGCGACCCCTCCCGGCTTCCGGCCCACGCACCTTCGCGCGGCGATCGACGCGGGCAAGCACGTGTTCATGGAGAAGCCCGTGGCCGTGGACGGCCCCGGCCTCCGCACGGTGTTTGCGGCATCCGACGACGCCGCGCGCAAAGGTCTGGCCATCGTCGCGGGCACCCAGCGCCGACACGACCTTGGGTACCTCGAGGCCATGAAGCGCATCCAGGACGGCGCGATCGGCGACGTGGTGGCCGCCTCGTGCTACTGGAACCAGGGAAGCCTCTGGATGAACGCGCGCCAACCGGCATGGTCCGACATGGAGTGGCAGCTGCGCAACTGGCTGTACTTCACGTGGCTTTCGGGCGACCACATCGTCGAGCAACACGTGCACAACATCGACGTGGTGAACTGGGCGATGAACGGTGCGCCCGTGAAGGCGGTCGCGCTGGGTGGCCGCCAAGTGCGCACCGACCCGGCCTACGGGCACATCTTCGACCACTTCGCGGTGGAGTTCGAGTACGCGAACGGGGTCAAGTGCCACTCCTATTGCCGACAGATCGACGGTACGGCGAGCCGCGTGTCCGAGCAGATCGTGGGCTCGAAAGGCGTCTCCGACGGCAACAGCCGGATCACCGGAGCGAATGCGTGGCGGTTCGAGGGCGATCGGCCCAACCCGTACGTGCTCGAGCACCGGGACCTGATCGCGTCGATCCGAGACGGCAAGCCCCTCAACGAAGGACGCCGCGTCGGCGAGAGTGTCATGACCGCGATCTTGGGACGCGAGGCCGCGTACACCGGCAAGGAAGTCACCGCCGAGCAGGTGCTCGCCAGCAACGAAACGGGAATGCCAACCTCTCTCGCGTTCGGCGAGATCGCGGTCGCCCCCGTGCCCGTGCCCGGGAAGACGGAGCTCAAGTAAAGCCGTGCCGAGGAAACTCACCCGCCGCGAGGTGCTGACGACCACCGCCGCGGCGGGTGCCGGCCTCGCTTCGTCCCACGCCTTCGCCGCCCAACCCAAATCCATGCCTGCCGGTCCCTTCCAACTGCACTACGCGCCGCACTTCGGGATGTTCGCGAACAGCGCGGGTCCCGACCTCGTCGACCAGCTCAAGTTCGCGACCGATCACGGGTTCACCGCCTGGGAGGACAACGGCATGATGGACCGTCCGGTGGCAGACCAGGAGCGCGTGGCCAAGGCCATGACGAGCCTGGGAATGCTCATGGGCGTGTTCGTCGCCCACGCGGAGTGGAGCGACCCCATGTACGCCCTCGGAGGCGACGACACGCGCGCCAAGCTCGTGCAGATCGCAAAGAGCGCCGTCGAAGTGGCCAAGCGCACGAACGTGAAGTGGATGACGGTGGTGCCAGGCCCTTACGACAAACGGCTCGCGTGGGACTACCAAACCGCCAACGTGATCGACTGCCTCAAGGCGATGGCGGAGGTGTTCGAGCCCCAAGGCCTGGTCATGGTGCTCGAAGCGCTCAACCCGTACCGCGACCACCCGGGGATGTTCCTATCCAAGATCCCGCAGGCGTACATGGTGTGCAAGGCGGTGGACTCGCCCGCGTGCAAGATCCTGTTTGACATGTACCACCAGCAGATCACCGAAGGGAACATCATCCCGAACATCGACCACGCGTGGCCCGAGATCGCGTACCTCCAACTCGGCGACAACCCCGGCCGCAACGAGCCCGGGACCGGCGAGATGAACTACCGAAACATCTTCGCGCACCTGCACGGCAAGGGCTACCGGGGCGTAGTCGGCATGGAGCACGGCAACTCGAAAAGCGGCAAGGCAGGCGAGCTCGCCGTCATCGCCGCCTACCGAGCCTGCGACACGTTCTAAGGGTGGACGAAGGGGCTTGTACCCTATGTTCTCGCGCCATGGACGTTTCCGATCCCGTGCCACCCTCATCTTGGGGGTGCGTGAGGTGCGAACTC
>CAYJMZ010000271.1:0-4219 GCA_964370995.1 uncultured Fimbriimonadaceae bacterium
CGCGTCAAGGCATTCGGTCAGCACCGCGCCACCCTGCCCGTCTGGAAGGTGCCCGCCAAGCACCACGCCCGCCTTAAACACCGTGCGCGCGTAGTCGTCCGAAGCGTTCCAGAGCAGATCGCGCATGGCGACCACCGCGTCGCTCACCTCTGCGGGCGTCTCGCAGAAGCTCGGCATGTCCTCAAACAGGTCGAGCGCGCACCATTGGGCAGAGCGCCTCTGCGGGTGCTGGTCGTCGCGCAGGATCGCGATCAGGGCCTGGGTGAACACGCGCAGGCTCGCGTGGGTCTCGATCTCCGTGCGCGCCTCGTTGGCGACATCGCGGTCGGGGCAGTACAGGAGTTGAACGAGCTGCACGGGCCCAAGGTCGCGCACGTGGCCCGTGAAGCGCCCCGCGAGGCCCAGGATCTCGCTGATGGCGAATTGCCGCTTGAACAGCGGCTCGGCGGTGGCGGCCAGGCTGGCGAGCATCTGCTCCATGGTGTCGCCCCGCGCCTCGTGCCAGAGCACTTCGCACCGGCCGAATACCCCTTGCGGCGTCCGCGCCACCGCGACGGGGAACACCTCGCCATGAGCGTTCCACGTGGTCCGCTCCTGCCAATCGCCGCTGCGCACATGGTAGCGGTAGCTTGCCGGGTGGGGAGGCCAGCGGAACGGCACCCGGTGCCCCGGCTTGATGGCGCGCGTGTCGCCGTCCGCCTTCGCCACGCCCGCCGCGATGAACGCCCGCAGGGCGGCCAGCACGTCGTCGGCGGTCAGCGCAGAGCCGTTGGTCATGCCCATGCATTGGTCCATACGGATGGGAGGCCTGCGACGATGCGGCCAACCCTCATTTACCCACCGCAAAACGCCGCTCGAGGAACCTGTCGATGGTCTCCTTGGAGTCCCGCAGATGAAGTCGGGTGATCCTGTCGAGTGCGACCGACTTGGCCAACTGTGTACCGATGCGCTTGGACAGCGTTCGCAGGGAATCGGTCGCCAACAGGCGCATGTCCTCGTTGACGGCACCTGCGGGCGCTCCGGCCTGCGAAATCAGGGCGTTGACCGCGAACCGCTGGAGGTCGCGGCGGGTCGGCTCGACCGATACGCCCCGGCCCAACTCGGAGAACACCGCTGCGACTAGGGTGCCCACGTGCTCGTCGAGCCGGTACGCGTCCTTCGGGCCCGACTTCAGCGCATTTTCCGAGATGCGATCAACCGTCGAGGCGCTCATAAGGGTCGCGAACAGAATCGCTTGCTGGCGCGCGACGATCATGCGTAGGGGGGCGATCCAATCGATGGAGTCCTCAAGGTTTGAATCGAGTGCGAGATTCTTGCGGACGTCGGCGGGCAAGCGCACGGCGTTCTCGCCAAGGCATTTGTCCGCGACCAGCCGCAAGGCCTCGCGCTGCGTCCGAGCGTCGACGGGCACGAGGGAGTTCTTCCCACCAAAGGAGCGCGTGGCCACCACGCCACCCACGAAGCGTACGCTCAGGCGGCCCTCTCGAAACACCGCGTTGATCGATTGCAGGATCATGCCCGTGCGCTTGGCAAGGCTCTCGCCGGGGGCGGGCAGTTTCTGGATCGCGTACGCCTGAACCCTGGCGGCAGCTTCAAGGCGCTTTATCGAGTACGCCAAAGGGTCTTTCGCGTTGTCGAAGCGGACCGCAAACGGGTTCCAGGTGTCCGCGTTTTCGTCGGTCATGTATCCGAGCCCGGGCTGCCGGCTGCGCGAGGCGATCTGGTCGAGTTCGTAGCGCTCGCCGACCGGGGAGTACGCCTTGACGTCCATATATCCGTACCGGATGGCCCACATGTCGTACGGCCCCACCGTCGGTCCAAAGAAGTTGCCCTTTCCCTTGAGAATCGCCACGACGTTGACGGGCACGTAGTCCATCACGCTGGCGCTGACGCCCTGTGCGCCCGTCACCGCGTCATCGCCAAGTTGGGCGGTGGTCAGCGCGGTGGAGCCCTCAAAGTTGTGCCGCAGACCCAGGCAGTGGCCCGCCTCGTGGCAGACCACATCGCTGATGAACGCCCGCGCGTACGCCTCCCGGCTGATCGGCAGTCCGCCCGGGTGGGCCTCGAGGGCATTCCACCCCATCGAGACGCTTTCACGCAGTCCGACCGCATATCGACAGTCCAGGCGCCTCCAGCCACGCTCGCGCCACCCGGCGAGGGCTTGCGCGGTTTCTCGCTCCTCTTGGGGGGTCCATAGGAAGCTGTCGTCGGTCTCCTTTCGCTCGGGGTCGCGGAGCAGCACCTTCATCGCGCGGTCCAGGCGGTCGGCGGCGGGGGTCGCGACCTGCTGGTGCTCCTGCTGCACGAAGGACAGCATGTTCGCGTCGAGGGTGATGCCCACATTGAGGATTTCACCGGTGAAAGGATCTGTGCGCACGAGCGACACCGCGTAGGCATCGCCGGGGCTCATCGTCCACCGCAGCACGTTGAAGCGCCCGTCCGCATGGTCCCAGTCCGGATCGTTCGGAGCGTCCTTCACCACGATCGCGTTCTTGTATCCGAGCGCCTCGAACGCCTTGCCCCAACGGAGCAGGCCCTCGCGGCACGCGTCGCGGTACGCGGGTGGAATCGACGTGTCCAGGTACCACACGATCGGCTTGACGGGCTCGGAAACGGGGGCCGTGGGGTCCTTTTTGCGCACGTCGAAGCGCATGACGTAGCGCTCGGTGCGGTCCCGGGACAAGAAGTGGTCGAGCGAATAGAAATCCTCGGTGAAGTAGCCGACGCGCGGGTCCGCAAGACGGGGCCGGTATCCCGTGTCTTTGCGGAACCATATAGTGTATGATACACTAATGGGAAGGCTACGGCCGTCCGCGAGATGCTCGCCGCCCCCCAGCCCGAGAAGCGCCAAAAGGGGGTTGCGTTCGGCGCCGCGCGGAGACGTGAAGTGCAGGCGCATGCGCACGATCGAGTTCTCGGGATACCCCTTGATCGCGTCGGGCATGCACTTTTCGCGATCAAGCATGAACTGGCCGCCCACTCCGCTGTTGACGAGTTCGTTGAGCCGAAACACATCGCCGTAGAACAGTTGGGTGAGGTTGATGAGCAGCAGCTTCTTGACCGGATGCTGCTGCTCGATGCGGAACGACGCCAGGATTGCCTCGGGGAAGCTGCGCTGCGATGCGATTCCGAGTGGGTCTTCGGGGCTCCACCGGTAGGAGGTGTTGGGCCGCACGAGCCACACCTGGTCCTCCTCCCGCTGGAATCGGAAGGCGTCCACGGCGGTGTCGCCCACGGGGTCTCCCGCCTGCGTGCCGTTGGTGGACGAGCCCGTGCCAAACGCGGCCTGGATGAGGAACAGGCGTCCCAGGTCAGCCTCGGGCAGTTCGAGGAGCACGTCCTTCTTGCGCGTGTAGAAGGTGAACGGGCCCTGGGCGCGCGTGAGATCTTTGACGGCCTTCTCGTACTCGTCGACCTTCTTCTTCTGCTCTTCGGCAGCCTTGTCCGCGGCCTTCTGCTGCTCGGTCTTCTCGGGCTCCTGCTTCTTCTGCTCCTGCTGCGGTGGGTCGGACTGCTTCTGGGCTTGAAGCGGCGCGGAAAGGACGAGGGCGGCAACGGCTGCCACGGCGATCAGAAGGGACTTGGCCATCGGTGTGATTCCTTACGCTGGACGCCCGCGATTCGGTGCGCGAACCCTTCTAGATTGGCAGATCGGGCGTCTGGAATCGGGGATCGGGGATCAGGGATCAGAGATCAGGGATCAGGGATCGGGGATCGGGGATCGGGAAGCGGGAAGCGGGAAGCGGGAACCGGGAACCGGAAAGCGGATGCCCCTCACCCCAACCCCTCTCCCCGCCGAGCCGGGGCGAGGGGCCCGGACTTCGGATCCCTGATCCCTGATCCCCGATCCCTGATCCCCGATTCAAAACCCAGGCCAGTCGCGCTTGGAACTGCGGGTCCCGTATTCCAGATCCGATGCCGCGCGCTCGATGCGGTCTGCTTCGATGAGTCTGATCTTCTGGGCGGCGTGCTCCGCCAGCGGGTGCGAGGGGTGGGCCTTGACGATGAATTCGAAGAGTTTCCGCGACCGCGCGAACAGGGCGTCGGCGCGTCCCTCCGCCCGCCACCACGGGTTGAGGCTGGCGAGCCGTCGGGCGCTCCCAGCACCCAGGTACGCGGCGTCGACGCTTACGGCAGCCTTCGGGTAATCCCGGACCACCCGCTCGCACAGGGCCAGCGTGTGCGCCATGCACTCGTGCTCGAAATGGTGTCGCACCAG
>CAYJMZ010000272.1:0-303 GCA_964370995.1 uncultured Fimbriimonadaceae bacterium
GTGGGGGCGGGCCCGGGCAACCCCCCCCCGCGCCCCTCAACCCCCCCCCCCCGCCCCCCCCCCCCCCGCCGGAGCTCCGGGGGAAGGGTTCCCGGAGAGCCCCGATCCTCGCCCACCCCAGCGCCTTTGACCGCAAGGTTCGGTGGGGGACTGACTGGCCGATGGACATGTCCGGGCAACGACACGGGCCCCGTGCGCGTCTAACGGGTTGATGATCGCCGCACTTTGCTTCGCCCTCGTCAGCGCCCCTCCCCTGCTTGTCCACGTGCCGATTGGGGGGCTCGTTCCCGACATCGCGCAAGG
>CAYJMZ010000272.1:313-4189 GCA_964370995.1 uncultured Fimbriimonadaceae bacterium
TATGGCGACCGCCGCGATGCGTTTGTGGGCGTGGTGGATGAGACCAAGAACGAGGTCGTCCGCCCCGTGCGTGTCAATGCGATTCCCGGCTCGGTGGTGGCCGGTGGCGAGCGCGGACCCAAGATCGCCTGGGCCTCGAACACCCTGCACGTCGCTTGGATGGACACTGCGGGGGGCGCGCCAAGGGTCGCGTATGCCCGGAGCGTCAATGGTGGGAAGAGCTTTGAGAGCGTTCGAAACCTCCTCGCCGGATCGGTGGGAATCGATATGGTGACTATCGCAGCGAAGGGCAAGGACGTCGTCGTGCTCTGGCTCGACGGGCGTGGAGGGCAGGATGCGGCCAACCCGGCCACGAGCCCGATCTACTTCAGCGAGAGCATGGATGCGGGCAACACGTTCGGGCCCAACCAGCGCATCGGCAGCCCCTTTTCCGGTGCCGCGTGCGCGTGCTGCACCCTGTCCGCGAGCTTCAGCGACGACGGGACGCTCTCAATCGCGTTTCGCACGGGCTTCAACAACGTGCGCGACATCTGGCTTCTCGAGCGGGAGAGCGGTCAGAAGGCGTTTTCAAGCACTCGTGTCAGCGACGACCAATGGAGTCTCAAGTCGTGCCCCATGGATGGTCCGCGGTGGGCGGCGGGTCCCGGTCGGCCATTGATCGCATGGATGAGCGCGGGCAAGGTGTGGTGGTCGGAGAAAGCCGGCGCCTCGTTCCTGCCCCGCCGGGCGCTGACGGACTCGGCTGCCAAGTACCCCGTGGTATTCCGCGCGTCCACGATGGAGACCCTTGGCGTGTGGGAGTCCGCCGGGCGTGTGCATTGGCGCTTCCTGCCGGACGGCGAGAGCGGATCCTTCGCGTCGAGCACCCAGCGGTCCGCCGTCTACATGGGTGCGGACGGCCGGTTCCGGATCGTGAACTAGCCGCCGCCCACCCACCGACCTACGGCGTCGCGAACCAGCGAGCCTGATCGATTGTCGCGACCCACATGTTGTCTGCCGCCGGGTTGAGGTACCGATACTCCAACTTGGCCCGCACTTGGCGCGTGGTCGGGTTCACGAAGTCCGAGGCGTTCGGTGCCACGGCGAGGATCACGCCATCCGTCAACGACATGTTGTTCGTGGTTACCAACTGGTCGAGTCCGGTGGAGTAGTTGCGCATCCAGACGCGCATTTGGACCAACGGGACATTGGCCTTGCCTTCGACTCGCAGAGAGAGATTGGCAAGCGTCGCTGTCGGAGCGGTTCCCGTGATCGTGATCCAGCCCACCGGAATCACGTCGTCAAAGGCCGTCGTTACGCCGACTCTGACGCCCTGGTTGTTGCTGGTGTGAAGGTCGGCCAACACCCCACCGAGCAGAGAGCCCGTCAGAGGGACCATCGTTTCGGCGAGCACGCTGTGCTTGACCCCGCTCACGACCAACGCGAAATCCGCGTCGGTGACGCCGCTGGTTTCGAGTCGCGCGTCCTGCACGATCTCGTCGCCTCGCACCTCGCCGGTCCACACCCCCTCCCCAGGGTTCTGAACGAACACGTTTTCGACCGTGTCCTTGGTGTTGGGCGAGCCACCCGGGGACGACCAGTTGCTGGCCAACAACCCGTTGTTGCCGTAGTACACGGTGCCGTTGGGCGCGGTGACCTTCAGCGTGAGGTCGTTGATGCGGTGCTGCGTCGCACTGGTGGTGCCGGGGGGATCGGAGTACACCATCGAGGCTCGGAATGCTGGCTCGCCGGCGCCGACGTACAGGCGGTACGACTTGGTTTGCAGGTTCAGCAGCACGTCGGTCTCATCGACGATGAACAGCTTGTTACGCTGATCGTACGCCGAGCGAACGTCCGGCGCTCCCCAACCCTGGTGCGTCCGCGTGAGGTCTGCAGTGGCGCCCGTGAACGTCCACTGGCCCGCCGTGTTGATCATCAGGGCTTTGGCGGTGGTGTTCCACGGACGTGCGTCAAACACGGTCGTTCCGGTTACCGTTTGTCCGAACACGCCGTCGTACCACATCTGGTACAGCAGCCCGAAATGGCCCGCGACGATCGGGGTGGCCGCGCTGGTTCCGTTAAAACCGGTCGTGTAGGCCGTGTTGCTCGTGCTGGTGGGGCACAGCACGCTGTCGTAGAAGTGGGCGAGGTCGGGCTTGATTCGTCCGTCCGCGGCGGGTCCGATCGAGCCCCCGTTCGTCCAGTTGTCGTCCGCGCGCGTCAGCGTGTTCAAGTGCTTGACGCCGCCCACCGACACGATGTTCTTGGCCCACGCCTGCGGGCGCGAGTCCTGGTTGCCCGCATTGCTTTGCGACTGGCAGATCAGCACGTTCATCTTGAACAGGATGTCGTCCATCGTGAACGAGTCCGTGGTGTACGCCCGCGTGCGGGGACTTCCGGTGCTGTTGGACTCGAATATCCCGAAGTACGGGGAGCTGAGCAGAGCCAAGGTCTCGGCGTAGCGTTGGGATGCGGAAGGGAGTCCCGAGATGAAGATCCCCTGGGCGTCGGGCAGCATGCCGCGGCCGCTCGCATTGCCCGTGCCGTCGCCGAACACGATGCCGGTGGTGCTGGTGCCGTGGGACGTGTTAGTCGTGTTGTTTCGGACGAGCAGGGGGTGGGTCGTGAACGCCACGTGCGTGCTGCGTACGCCAAGGTCGCGGACCTGCCCGCGGACGCCTTGGCCCTTGTAGCCCGCGGTGGACTCGATGTAGTTGGCGCCGCCAAAATCGCGCGCGATGTTCATGTCGGACTCGGCGGGGCCCCATGCGTCGACCCAGAACACCTCGTTCATGTGCAGCACCTGCCGGAGTTGCCCGGGGGTGAGCGTCGCCTCGAAAACGTACCCCGCGTCGCCGATCGCGTTGACCGTGCCGCCCACGGCCTCGATCCAATCCGCCGCCGCCCGCTTCTGCGCGATGCCGGGCTGGTACACCTGGACGTTGTAGTGGCGCGTGCCCAGGGTGTCTTGCTGAAGTTTGGCCAGGAGCTCCGGATCGAGCCGGTATGCCGGTTTGTAGTCGCCAACCCACCGCAGGTACGGCAACTTGGCGATCGCGGCCCTTGCCTTGGCGTCCATGCGCACGATGAACGCGTGCTCAGGCAGGTAGTACGTCACTACTCCCCCCGCAGCAGCGATCGCGTCGCGAAACTCGGGCAGGGGCTGCGTGACGAACTGCACGATGCCCATCTCACCGGCCTCCGAGGAGTCCAGTTCAGGCGGCGCGGGCGGAATGGCCATGAGGGGATCGAACTCGGCGTAGCGCAACTTGAGCAGGTAGGAACTCGGCGTCACGCGGTCTGCGCGGTGGCCGTCCAGCGCGATGGCGTAGTACGCCTGCAAACCCGCCCTGGTTCGCTCGTTCCAAACCGCCAGACTTGTGCGCGTTCCTGGGACGTCGATTCGCTTGGCGCCGTCGACCGATGCTGTTGTCGCGTGGAACGTGCCTCCACCCGAGAACGCGAGAGTCGTGTTCGCACCACGTCTCTGGATGAGCAGCCCGGTATCCGCCGGCGTAGCGCTTGGGCCCATGGCCGCGACCAAAAGAAGACTTAGCATGTTCCTATCCCTCTCCTCCCTCGAAACGAACGCACAACGGCGCGAGATGCCAATTGGACACCCACTCCATTGTGCTTCACTTTTTGCGTGCTTCCAAGGGACGGGGCGAAAACTCTTAGATGTTCACGACAGCCCGAACCGTGCCGGCGCGCTCGTGCCGCGCGGTCAGATGGAATGTGCCCTTGCCGCGCACGACCCACTCGAACACGTGCACGTCGTCGGTGCCGTTCATCTGCCACCCGAACCCCCCGGAGGTTATGTGGCTCCAGCCCGCGAGTTGCCCCGCAGTGCTCCGCAGAGCGCCCGACACCAGCCACTCGGGAACCGAGGCACCCGCG
>CAYJMZ010000273.1:0-4169 GCA_964370995.1 uncultured Fimbriimonadaceae bacterium
CACCCCTAATACGCCGTGTACTTGTAGGCCGCCACGATCCCCAAGACGCTTCCCAGGGCGCTGCCGACCAGTGACCAAACAGAGAGCATATCGGCCCCGAACATCATGGGCACGTAGCCGCCCACCGAGGAGCCTACGAACATCCCCAACCAGATCATCTTCTTGTCAGCCATGCGGTCACCGCAAGCAATTATCGGGACTCGCAGGCTGGGCAAGCAGGGCTACTTGGGGTTCTCGATGTAATCCCCGCCCCGGCACGCCTGCAGGTACTGGAGCCCGTACACCTGGCCGGTCATCTCCAGCTCCTCGCGGTAGATCGGATCGTGCCAACCCTCGATGTTGATGGCCCCTTCAAACGCGTTCTGCCGCAATATGGTGATCACGTCGGACCAGTTGGTGTCCCCGAACCCCGGCGTGCGGTGCCACACGTACTGCTCGCCGCCGCGGATGCCGCAGCGCTCGATCACGTCCCATGCGATGGTCGCGTCCTTGCCGTGCACGTGGTAAACGCGCTTGGCCCACTGGCGAAGCTGGGCGATGGGGTCGATCAGCGACACCATCTGGTGGCACGGCTCCCACTCGAGGCCCAGTGTGTCGCCCGGCACCGCGTCGAACATCATCTCCCAGGCGCGGGGCGCGTGTGCGATGTTGAACCTGGGGCGGTCCCATGTGCCACCCATATCGCAGTTCTCGAAGGCGATCTTCACCCCCGTGTCGTCGGCGAGCTTGGCCAGGCGCCCGAATACCTCTTTGAACTTCGGAATGCTCTCGTCCACCGGCCGGTCTTCAAGCGCCCCCGCAAACCCGCACACGACCTTCGCACCGAACGCGGACGCCGAGCGGATGACCTTCTCCCAATCCGCGGCGCACTTCTCGTCCTGCAGGGGGTTCCCGTAGATGCCCACCGCGCTGATCTCCGCGTCGTCGCCCAAAAGGTCCACCGCACCCTTGGCGGTTTCAGCCAAATCCACCTCCCCGACGTACTGCCACAGGGTCAGTTCGAAGGACTCGAAGCCGTGGGGAAGCACCTGGGCGAGGTACTCCACCCCACGGTCCATCGGTGCGAGGGTTCCAATGCGGATGTCGCGGTGATTCGTTCTGGACATGGCCGGCAGGATACCGCAGGGCGACGGCGAATCCTGTGCTATGGCCCAGCGCCGATTGATCGCGATTCTCGCCAACCACCCGATCGCCGAGATGCTTGCGGTCACGCTTCGCCAGATGAACCTCCCCGTGTTTGCCATGGTGGGGGACCTGGATGGCCCGAACAAGATGCAGCACTCTGCGTTGTGGATCGAAGACGGAGCCCTGCTTGATGACCCCGAAACCGAAGAGCAGATCCAAGCGGTGATCGGCGGCTTCGTGGATCCCCAAGACACGGCCCCGGACTCCTAAACCCCGCGCCTCGCCGCGCCGACAATGAGGGTGTGTCGGCAACACCTGCTGTTTTTGCGGAGGACCTCGGGGTTCGGTACCGTACCAAAGGGGGCGCGTGGCTCGAGGCGGTGCGAGGACTCAGCTTCGCGGTCCAACCCGGCGAGGTGGTCGGCTTCCTGGGGCCTAACGGGGCTGGCAAGAGCTCGACGCTGAAGGCCCTGATGGGGTTCGTCGAGCCGAGCGGGGGCACGTGCTCGATGCTGGGGCACCCGGCGGGCTCGCTCGAGGCGCGCGCGCGAACGGGGTACCTGCCCGAGGTCGCCCTCTACTATCCGTTTCTCACGCCCCTTGAAACGCTGCGCCTCTATGGCGAACTGCAGCAGCTACCCAAACGCACGCTGAAGGACACGGCCGTGCGCCTCTTGGAGACCGTGGGACTAGGCGCCGCCAAGGACAAACAGAACCGCACCCTGAGCAAGGGGATGCTCCAGCGCGTGGGAATCGCACAGTCCCTGCTGGGCGACCCCGAACTGTTGGTGCTCGACGAGGTCACCAGCGGCCTCGACCCCGTCGGCCGTCAGGAGTTGCGCGCCCTACTTCGGGAGCGTCAGGCGCGGGGTGCCACCTTGTTCTTTTCCAGCCACGAACTCAGCGAGGTCGAGATGCTGTGCGACCGCATCCTCGTGGTGAACAACGGCCGCCTCGTGGAGGAGCGCAATATCGAGGAGCTCAAGGCAGAGTTGAGGCAGTTCTTGCTGGTGCTGGATGGTCCGCTCCTTTTGGACGGGCTGGACGCCGAAACGATGGACGATCCGCGGGGCTGGGGCGTTCGCTTCCACCGCAAGGAGGACCTGTTGGGCGCATTGGAGTTCGCCCGGACGCAGGGTCGGGTTATACGCGATGTCGTTGCGCGCGAGGGGTCGTTGGAGGACTACTTCGTGGACACGATCGGGAGGGCCGCATGAGGACCCGCGTTTGGAGGGCGCTCGCCCACGGCGTGGTGCTGGAGAGCGTGCGGCGCAAGGACCTGTGGGTCGTGGGCATTCTTGG
The DNA here is from genome assembly GCA_964370995.1 of uncultured Fimbriimonadaceae bacterium. Taxonomy (GTDB): domain Bacteria; phylum Armatimonadota; class Fimbriimonadia; order Fimbriimonadales; family Fimbriimonadaceae; genus JAMLGR01. Next base: position 2,428 of record CAYJMZ010000273.1, read on the forward strand.
CGCCCTGATCGTGTGCGCGGCGGGGGCAATGGGCATCTTTGGGCTCAACGGCCTCGAGGCGTTCGCCAAGGACCTTGCCGTGTCGGTACTGAGCCTGTTCTCGGCGGTCGTGGCGGTGCTGGTGTCGAGCCGGGTGCTCGGTGAGGAGATTCGCCAACGCACGATCTACCCGCTCCTCGCGCGACCGGTGTCTCGGCTGGATTGGCTGATCGGGAAGTGGCTGGGAACCGTGGCCGTCACATGGATCGCGTTCGGAGTGCTGGTGGTCCTGACCGTCGGGGCGCTGGCCGTGTTTGGGGTGTTGTTCGGCGCGACATTCCTTCAGTACGTGCTCGCGAAGATGCTGGGGTTGGCGGTGCTCTGCGCGGTCAGCCTCGCCCTGAGCACATGCATGACGCCTCAGGGCGCGGCTACGCTGAGTCTGGTGTTCGCGCTCGGATCGACGATGATCGTGCGTGCGCTGTTGATGGCGGCGGCCACCTCTTCGCCGATCATGCGGACCTTGTTCAAAGGGATCAACGCGTGCCTCCCGCAATACGCGCTGTTCGACCTCGGTTCGCGCGTGTCGAACCTGGGCTGGGGCCCGGTGCCGCTGTGGGTGATGGGCGCCCTGACCGCGTACGCGGCGGTCTACAGTGCCGCCATGATCGGGTTGGCGTGGGCGAAGTTCAGGCGGCAATCCCTGTGAAGAGCGTGGTGCTGCTCGCGTGCGCCGCTGTGGCTGCCGGGATGGCCGTGCCCGCCCTGCAACCGGTCATGCAGGTGCGAAGCGGCAAGGTGGGGCTTGAGGAGCACGAGACCTACGCCGCTGCGTCGCTCGTGGGACAGTTTCGCACCAATGTGGCGGCCTGGCTTTGGGTTCGGACCGACCTCTACCTTCACAACGGGGTCGAGCTTCGGCCGATGACGGAAGCGGAGAAGTCCATCGGCGTGCAGAGCGCGGAGGGCCGCTCGAATGGCGAGGGGGTCCACCTTGACGAGCGCAACCTGACAACCGCGGTGCCTGCGGAAGCAAACGACTTCAGGGGAGTGTTCGGTACCCTTGAGCGGGCGACTCAGGCATACCAAATCATGGGAGGCCACGCGCATCGCGATCCGCAAGCCGCATTGCCCCTGTTCCGACTGATGACTTGGGCCGACCCGCAGTTCGAGGAGGGGTGGTCGGTGGGCGCGTCGGTGATGCGGAATCGATCGGTGCACGAGGCGGACGTGTTCCTGGTCGACGGAATTCAAGCCAACCCCAGGAGCCTGCTGCTGAGGACGGACCTGGCGGAACTTCGTCTCGTGCACGAGAAGGCCCCGCGCGCCGCGGTGGAACTTCTCAAAGCCCTCACGCGCGACGGGGAGGCGAGGGCGCACCTCGGCGAGGACGAGGCGGAGGCCCTTCAGCGGGCGTTTCGCTGGGAGGTCCTGGGCGAGCGTGCAATCGGAAACCCCGAAGCCGCGCGAGCCACCGCCCTGCGAGGCCTGCGCCTGTTCCACGACGACGCCGTCCTCGCGCGCCACGCCTTCCCAGTGCCGGCGATCTTGTCTGAATCCGCCGCGGCCAAGTGGACCGCCGAGAAGGTGGCCGCCTACCTTCGGTCGATGAACAGCCGCTAATCGAAGCGCGGGCCAGCATCGGGTACAGCGAGGCTTCGCATGGGTGCCCCGTTGCCAGACCGCCTGGCGGATTCACTAAAGGTGGCTTCTGCGTCTCGCAGATTCCGGCAAAAGCCCCGGCGGACCCCGGAATCGGCGGG
>CAYJMZ010000274.1:0-4153 GCA_964370995.1 uncultured Fimbriimonadaceae bacterium
GATCCCCGATCCCCGGTTCCCGATCCCCGGTTCCCGGTTCCCGGTGTAGAATACAGGTATGGCGTCGGTGCACGCGTATTCGGTTCGGGTGGATTGGTCGGGTGGAAGAATGGGCTCGGGCACGGTTTCGGGCGACCGCCTTCCGCAGGCCCTTCCGCTGGGCGTGCCCCCGGAGTTCCAGGGGAGCGGCGCGGGCACGAACCCGGAGGAGCTGCTCGCCTGCGCGATCGCGGCGTGCTACGGCATCACCTTTGGGATCATCGCGGAGAACCGCAAGCTGCCGGTGGTTTCGTTGCACGTGGAGGCTGTCGGCGAGGTCGAGCAGAACGGTCCGCAGTTCAAGTACCGCTCGGTGACGATCCGCCCCGCCATCGTTCTTGCGGCGGGCGCGAGCGACGAGCAGGTTGCCCTCGCGGAGGACATGGCCCACAAGTCCGATCATTACTGCATCATCACCAACGCCGTCAGAGGCAACGTGGCCATCGAGGTTGTGCCCACCGTCACAAAAGGATAAGTCATGCGCACCAAGCTTGTCGTCGGCAACTGGAAGCTGAATCTGACCAACCGCGAGGCAACGGCCGCGGTCGAGTCGTTCATCCGGCACGTCAGCGCCAAGAGCAACGTGGACGTGGTGGTGTGCCCGACGTACGTCAGCCTGTGCAAGGTGCGCGAGCTCATCAAGGACACCCACGTCAAGCTGGGCGCCCAGGACGTGTTTTGGATCGACCAGGGGGCGTACACGGGCAAGGTGGGCCCCAAGATGCTGGCCGACGCGGGAGTCTCGTTCTGCCTGGTGGGCCATTCCGAGGTGCGCGGGCGCTTTGGAGTGTCGGACCTCGAATCGGGCCTCGACGGCTACTTCGCAGAGACCGACCGCACGATCAACCTCAAAATTCGGGCGCTGTTGTTCCAGGCGCTGAACCCGATCCTGTGTGTGGGCGAGACGCTTGCCGAGCGCGAAGCGGGCGCCACCGAGGCTGTGATCCGGGCTCAACTGGAGGGCGCGCTCAAGGAAATCGACCGCAGCGAGCTGTTCTTCTTCGTGGTCGCGTACGAGCCGGTGTGGGCGATCGGCACGGGCAAGGTCTGCGAGCCGAAGGAAGCTGGCCGGGTGGCGGGCTTCATTCGCCAGACCCTTACGACCATGCTGGGCGCGGAAGTCGCCGACGATGTCCGCGTGTTGTACGGCGGCAGCCTCAAGGCGGCCAACTGCGAAGAGATCTTCGCGCAGAGCGAGATCGACGGCGGGTTGGTCGGGGGTGCGAGTCTGGATCCCCAGGAGTTCAGCCGGATCGTCATGACCGCATGATCGGAAAAACCGTCTCCTCAACGCGCGTCGAGATGTCGGAGGTGATGACCCCGACGCACGCCAACTTCATCGGCAAGGTGTTCGGCGGCTCGATCCTGGCGCTGCTCGACCTTGTCGCGTACGCAACGGCATCCCGGTATTCCGGCACGATCTGCGTGACGGCCTCGTTCGACCGCGTGGATTTCCACATGCCCATCGAAGTCGGCGAACTCGTGACGTGCGTGGGCCGCGTGACGTTCGTGGGCCGCACGAGCGTGGAGGTCACGGTCGAGGTGTACGCGGAGAACGTGTTCGAGGGGGTGCGCCGGCACACGAACACCGCGCGCATCACGATGGTCGCCCTCAAGGACGGCAAGCCGACCCCGGTCCCACGCCTGGTGTGCGAGTCCCGCGAGGACAAGATCCAGTTCTTGGAAGGGAAGATGCGCCGCGAGCTACGGGCCAAACGCCGAGCGGAGTACGCCGCAACCGCCGAGGAGCTTGCCGCGGCGACGGACGAGGAGCTGGACAGCCTGCTCGCGCAACGATAGCCCTTGCATTCTGGCCGCACGCATCCTATCATGGGGCATGGCTGGGAGGGGCAGTTTCAACTTGTGGGTGACCGTGTTGCCGGTGGCGGTGCTGGGCGCGGCGTTCTGGTCCATCCGGAACCACCTTCCGATGTTTGCCGGTGACACGTCGAACTACGACATCGTGTACCCGCACCCCCGGGTTTGGGAGGAAAAGCCGCACTCGCCGTTCACGCGCTTCTTGTTCGAACACGTGGAAACGGGCGCGCAGCTGCGCGGATCGACGAACCAGGTCACGCTCGATGTCAACCCCACCCCCGAGCTCGACACGGATGGGATCGCCAATTACTACGTGGAGACGACGAAGCGCAACCAGCCGGCGTGGAAGGGCGAGCGGCTTCCCGACGTCCGCACCACGTACTTGGAGTTCTCAACGATCAAACGCACTCGGCAAGGCAAGGTCGTGGTCACCGCGTTCTGCGTTCGCGGCAACACCACCCTGATTCTCAGCCTGGCGTTGGACGAGTCCAACCTGAAACAGTACGACGCGATGATGCGCGAGTTCCAGGCGTTTCTCACCGAAGTGCGGCTCGTGCCCGCCCCGGTCGAGCCCGAAGAGATTCTCGCCAGTTCGTAACAAGTAGTCCGGGATATGGGAGTGCGCGAGCTTGCTCGTCGCCATTCACCCCGGCGACTTGTCGCCGTCCGGTCCGCGGCCGATTTCGGAGCCGAACAAGTTCGGCGGTGCAGGGCGGCGAGCAAGCTCGCGCACTCCCAAACCGGAGCGGCTAGTCGCTGAGGGCTTCGGCGCCGCTGACGACTTCGAGGATCTCTTTGGTGATCGACGCTTGGCGCTCGCGGTTGGCTTTGAGCGTGAGCGTGTTGATCATCTTGCCGGCGTTGTCCGTGGCGCTGGTCATGGCGCTCATGCGGGAGCCGTGCTCGCTGGCGGTGGATTCGAGCATCGCCTGCCACACCAGCGCCAGGAAGTAGCGGGGAAGCAGCGTGTTCAGTAGGAAGCCCGGGTCCGGCTCGAACAGGTATGCCGAGCTGCCCTTGGCGGCATCACCCTCGACGACGGGGGGCTCGATCGGCAGCAACTGCACGATCTGCGGCACCTGACGGATCGCCGAGTAGAACTTGCTGTAGCAGATGAACACCGCGTCCACGGCGCCGGATTCGTAGAGTTCGCGGGCGCGGCGGGTGATCTCGATCGCGTCCTCGAGCCGGGAACCCGCGCTGGGCACGGACAGGTTGAACGCGACCTCGTACCCCCGCTTGCTGAAGAACACGTTGCCCTTCTTGCCCACGGTGATCAGGCACTTTTCGCACGTCTGCGCCTTGAGGTAATCGCCCGCCTTGCGCAACAGATTGGTGTTGTACGAACCCGCGAGGCCGCGCTCCGCCGTGATCAGGATCAGGGCGACCTTCTTGACCGGCCGGTTCTCCATGAGGGGATGCGACGGCAGATCGCCGGCACTGGAAAGGGACAGCATCAACTCGCGCAGCTTCTCACTGTAGGGGCGGGCCTCCAGCACGCGTTCGGTGGCCTTGCGCAGGCGCGCCGCCGCCACGAGCTTCATCGCCCGCGTGATCTGCTGGATGTTGCGCGCCGTCTTGATGCGCTGCCGAATCTGCTTAAGTGTTGCCATGCCGGGGTGGGGAGTTTCCTTACGCCTTGGCTTTGAAGATCGCGAGGTACTCGGCGTTGGCCTTCTTGAGGGCCTCCTCCGCGTCCTTCGAGAACTCCCGGGATGAACGGATCGACTCGATCGCGTCGGGGTACTTCTCCTTGACGTGCGCCAGAAGACCCTCGGCGAATGCGCCGACTTGGTCGTTGGGCAGTTCGTCGAGCACGCCCGAAGTGCCCGTGTAGATCATGACGATCTGGTCCACCACGTCGAGGGGGCTGGCGAGGTCCTGCTTGAGCAGCTCGGTGAGGCGTTGGCCTCGGATCAACTGCATCTGCGTGGCCCTGTCCAGGTCGCTGGCGAACTGGCTGAAGGCCTGCACCTCGCGGAACTGGGCCATCTCGAGCTTAAGGCGCCCCGCGACGGACTTCATGGCCTTGATCTGGGCGTTTCCACCGACGCGGCTGACCGAGATGCCGACGTTGATGGCGGGTCGGACGCCGGCGAAGAACAGGTCGGGCTCGAGGTAGATCTGCCCGTCGGTGATCGAGATCACGTTCGTGGGAATGTACGCGGACACGTCGCCAGACTGTGTTTCGATGACCGGCAGGGCCGTGAGCGAACCACCGCCCTTCGCGTCGGAGAGCTTGGCGGCGCGCTCTAGAAGGCGGCTGTGCAGGTAGAAAACGTCGCCGGGGTACGCC
>CAYJMZ010000275.1:0-4124 GCA_964370995.1 uncultured Fimbriimonadaceae bacterium
ACATGGTCGTGGTGATCCTGTCGGACTCGACGCTGGCGGCCTCGCAGCAGCCGTTCCCCAGGCCGTCGTTCCAGGACGACTGGATGGCGCCGCCGGTGGACCAGTCGCCCATCGAACCGGGTTCAAAGCCCTACGATTGGGACCCCGAGACCGGCCTCGCCCGTCGGTTCGTGCCCGGGCAGCCGGGAGGAATGTTCACCTTGACCGGCCTTGCCCACGACACGTCCAGCCACGTGGCCTACGACGCGGACACGAACGAGCAAAGCCTGAGGGCTCGAAGCCTGAAGTTGGCCGCCCTGCAACGGACCCTCAAGAAGCCGTCCGTTTTCGGCGGCGATACGGGCGATCTGCTGGTGATCGGGTGGGGAAGCACGAAGGGCGCCATCGAGGAGGCCGTGGAGGGACTTCGGGAGGAGGGGCACCGCGTGTCGTCGCTCCACCTCACGTTCATCCAGCCCATGCCCCCGGGGATCAAGGAGATCCTGCAGAAGTTCAAGAAGGTGATCACCATCGAGGGCAACTGGAGCGACCGGCTCGAAGACTCCATCATCGACGAAAGCAACCGGCGCTACTCCGCGCTTGCCATGCTGCTGCGCTCGCGCTACCTGGTGGATGTGGACTGCTGGAGCGAGGTCCGCGGGCAGGCGATCAAGCCCGACACGATCCGCGGGGTGATCCTCGAGAAGTTGAAGGGGGCCCACTAGGAAAACGACCATGCCCATCGCACCCACCGATTGCCTGCTCCGCATGTACGAGGAGCATTACGAACTCGAGGACTACCAGAAGGGCGTGCCGCGCTGGTGTACCGGTTGTGGCGACAACGCGATCCTCACCGCGCTGCAGAAGCTGTGCCGCGACGAGGGTTTGCGCCCCGAAAAGACCGTGTTCGTGTCCGGTATCGGCTGCTCGAGCCGCCTGCCGCACTACATGAACACCTACGGCTTCCATGGCATCCATGGGCGCGCGCTGCCGGTCGCCGAGGGGGTCAAGATGGCCCGTCCCGACCTCGACGTGTTCGTCAACACCGGGGATGGCGACTGCTGCAGCATCGGGGCCGCACACTGGATCCATGCGCTCCGCTACAACATCAACCTGACGGTCATGCTTCACGACAACCAGATCTACGGGCTGACGAAAAAGCAGGCCTCGCCCACCACGCCGCAGGGACTTGTCACGAACACGACCCCGCACGGCGCGTACTTGGGCGCGATGAACCCGCTTTCGGTGACCCTTGGCGTGCACAGCGCGTCGTTCGTGGCGCAGGCGGTGGACTGGATCCCGGACGTGCTGTACCAGATCTTGCTGGCGGCCTACCGGCACAAGGGGTTCTCGTTCGTGCGCATCGTGCAGCGTTGCCCCGAGTGGATGCCCGAGGTGCTCGATCCGTTTCTTCACGACCCGCAGCGCGTTCTGCTGCTCAAACATGCCGACGGGCTGCAATTCGATGCGGACCTGTCGCGCGTGTACACCCTTCAGGAGGAGCACGACCCCGCGAACATGGACCGCGCCCGGGAGATCGCCTCGCACGGCGACCCGATTCCGGTCGGCATCCTGTACAAGAACCCAGCCGTGCCGTGCTACGAAGACCTTCGCCGAGATCCGAGGCTTCGGACCACCGAGATGGTCCGCGAGGGTTTGGAGAAGGAGTTCGACAGGTTCACCGTCTGGCCGGAGGGCCACGAGGGAGGGACTCGAGCCTAGGGGCACGATCATGGAACTGGACCGACAAGCACACCTCACGTTTCACCTCACCGGCCGCCGCGACGGCGCGGGGCTGGACGGCATCGACGACCTCGGTTTGAGGCCGGCCCTGTTCGCGCGGTATCACGACCTAACGGAGCTGCGGTACGACTTCCCGCTCGTGCTCGTGTCGGGTGGGCGACCGGAGGGTGCCGTCCGTGGGTTGTCCGAGCTTTTCGATGCCGCGGTACGGGACGCCTCGGTGGCCGGCGATGCCGACCGTTTGGCCAAGCACGCCAGCCGCATCGAGCGCGAGATCCGCGCAGGGGTCTCCGCCGGCGCCCGAGGCACTCTCGGCGAACTGTTCGACATGGCCGTTTCGAGGCTCGATGGCCGCGACGACGCACTCCTTGCCGACACAGCCAACCGCTTTCGTGCAGGCCTTGCGACCGACGGCGAGCTTGCGGACTGCGATCGAGCGTTGCCAGCAAAGCTCGTCGAGCACCTGTGGCGGGCGACTCACGCTCTCAAGGCGCGCCGCTTCAGCGACGACGTGGACCGCCTGATCCTGCGGCTCTCGGACATCCTGCGCGCGGACTTCGCCAGGTCGAAGGCGGGACGCAGCCCGGCGAGCCTGAAGGCATCGGTTGGCTCGACCTTTGAGGGCGCATTCGACTTCGAGGCCCTGTCGCGCACCCTTACGCGCGTGCCCGCCGACACCCTTCCAGACAGCCGCCGCCACCGGATCGAGGGTCTGCTCGAAGTGCTGCGCGGCCAGCGCTTTTACCCCGCTGCAGGCGTCGAGGCGCACGCCTACGGGTACGTGTTCGAGAGCGCTCTGGCGGCCCTGGAGGCGTACCGCGAGCGACTGCCTCACGCGGTGAAACTTGCGCGGGCGATGGCCGTCGCCGAGCTCGAGGTCAAGGGCGAGTACCGCGAGTCGTGGCACGACCGGCTGTTCGAAGAGTACGGGGCGAACGGCCTCGACCCGGCGGACCTCGAGGCCTTCCCCGACTACCTCGTGTGCGTCAACGCGGGCAAGATGAAGGCACCGGAAAGCGCTCGCCTCGTGGAGATGCTCGCGATGGGCCTGCCGATGAAGATCCTCGTGCAGACCGACGACCTCTTGGGCGCGGAGCACTCCGGGGACGGGCACCTCGCATTCGGGCTGCACAACCGGTTCTTGGCGAGCACGGCAATGAGCCTCAACGACGTGTTCGTCCTTCAGGCCAGTGCCTCGTGCCTGCCCGCTGTGCAGGGTGCAGTCGCAAGCGGCCTCCAACGCCCGGGCCCCGCGCTGTTCAGCGTGTATTCCGGGGCGGGTGCTACCACGGGTGCCTTGCCCCCCTACCTGGTGGCCGCCGCCGCGGCCGAAGCGCGCGTGTTTCCCTCGTTCATCTGCGACCCCGACAAGGGAGGCGACTGGGCCTCGCGGTTCTATCTGGGAAACAACCCGCAGCCGGACGCCGACTGGCCCGTTCAGATGCTCGCCCACGAAGACGAGGCGATGCGGAGGGAATCCGAGCAGGTCGCCTTCACCTTCCTGGATTTCGTGGCGTGCGACCGCCGGTTCGCCGCGCACTTCGCCCGCGTGAACCGAGGGCACTGGAACGGCACCATGATCCCCGTGCCGGAGGCCCTGAAGTGCGAGGCCAAGGGCCTGCCCGAGCACGTGCCGTGCGTGTTGATGGTCGATGCGGACAACCGCCTGCACAAGGTGCTCGTCGATCAGAGGCTCTTACGCGAGGCCAGGCGTTGCCGGGACATGTGGCGGAGCCTTCAGGAACTCGGTGGCATCCACAATTCGCATGCCAGGAAGCTTCTGGAAACCGAGCGCAAGGCCTGGGACGAGCAGGCCCTGCCCGCGGCTCCCGGACCTGCCCCCGCGCCGGTGGAGGCGTCGGTCGAGGCCGTGGAGGTCGTGGAGGCCCCCGAAGCGCCGCATTCGGACGACCCGTACATCGAGACTCCCCGCTGCACGACCTGCAACGAGTGCACGCAGGTCAACTCCAGGATGTTCGCCTACAACGCGAACCAACAGGCGTACATCGCAGATCCCGACGCGGGCACCTTCCGCCAACTGGTCGAGGCCGCGGAAGGTTGTCAGGTCGCGATCATCCACCCCGGCAAGCCCCGAAACCCCAGCGAGCCCGGCCTAGAAGAGCTCATCCAGCGCGCCGAGTCCTTCGCCTGAACCCCCTCCGAGCCGAGGGGCCAAGGTGGCTTCCGCGTCTCGCGGATTCCGGCGCAAGCTGGTGGTGGATATCTCGGAATCGGCGAGACGCCGAAGCCACCCTCGCGGATTCCGGCCAAGTTGGTGGTGGACTTTTCGGAATCGGCGAGACGCCGAAGCCACCCTCGCGGATTCCGGCCAAGGTGGCTTCCGCGTCTCGCGGATTCCGGCCAAGGTGGTGGTGGACTTTTCGGAATCGGCGAGACGCCGA
>CAYJMZ010000276.1:0-4119 GCA_964370995.1 uncultured Fimbriimonadaceae bacterium
GGTAGATCTGCACGAACCGCACGTCGCGCTCGGCGAGGCGGCGGGCGAGAAGGCAGTTCGCCGCAAACGTTCCGGGCTTCCTGGCGTCTGCGCCGTAGAGTTCGAACACATCGTCGGGCTCCTCGGACAAATCCATGAGGCCCGGGACGCTGGTCTGGAGGTTGTAGGCCATCTCGTACTGCGCGATCCGCGCGGAGATTTCGGGATCGCCGAACAAGCCCAACTGAAGCTGGTTCATCTCGCCAAGTCGGTTGAGCATCTCGCGGCGAGAAGTGCGGGACACTCCGTCGGGGTCGCCGAGGTACAGCACAGCGTCACCCTGGCTGCGCAAAGACACGCCCTGGTGTTCGCTCGGCAGGAATCCCGCGCCCCACAGGCGGGAGTACAGCGCCTGGGCGTCGCGCTTCGAACTCCACGTCGAGTGAAGCACGATGAACGTGGGCAACTCCTTGTTGACCGACCCCAGCCCGTAGCTCACCCACGCGCCCACGCTGGGGCGTCCTGGAAGTTGGCTGCCGGTCTGGATGAACGTCACGGCGGGGTCGTGGTTGATCGCCTCGGTGTACATCGAGTAGATCACGCACAGCTCTTTCGCCACGGAAGCCGTGTGCGGCAGCAGTTCGCTCACCCATAGCCCATCGTCGTTGTTGTCGTACTTGGTGAACTGATATTTGGAGGGCGCGATTGGGAAACGGGCCTGGCCGCTGCTCATCGTGGTGAGGCGCTGCCCCCTTCGGATCCGCTCCGGGAGGTCTTCGTTGTAGATGTCCCGCATCTTCGGTTTGTAGTCGAAGAGGTCCATCTGACTCGGGCCCCCATTCATGATCAGCTGGATGACGCGTTTGGCCTTGGGGGCGAAATGGGGGAGCCCGGGGAGGCTGTGGGAGCCCTGCACTCCAGGCTCGGCGCGAAGCAGGCTCGCAAGCGCCGCGGTGCCCACGCCCAGCACGGAACGGCCGAACAGTTGGCGGCGGGTCATCAGAAGGGCGTTTTCTTCGTAGGGGCTCATGGTTCTTGTTCCGCTCAATGCATCGTTACGGTTTCGTCGAGGTTGAGGAGCAGGTTGCAGACCATCGTCCACGCCGCGTGTTCGCCCACGGCGAGGCTCGGGTCGCGCGGCGCTTCGCCCACTGAGAGCATCCGGGTCGCAGCCGCGGGGTCCTCTCGGTACACCGCTCGCTGCTCGGCGAGGGCGCGACGGAGAATCGCGCGCTCCTGCTCTTTGGGCGGGCGAGAGGTCGCCAGCGAGAACGCGAGATCGATGCGCGCAGCGTCGCCCTTGGCGGCCTTCAGCACCCGCTGGGCCATCACCCGCGACGCCTCGAAGAACGCGGGGGCGTTGAGAGCCGCCAGCGCCTGCAACGGGGTGTTCGTGCGGGAACGCCGCACCACGCACGCCTCGCGCATGGGGGCGTCGAACATCAGCAGCGCCGGGGGCGGACTCGTGCGCTTCCAGAACAGGTAAACGCTGCGCCGGTACAGGTCGGGGCCGTGGTCCTGGACGTACCGGGCGGTGTTGCTGGTCGGGTAGGCGATCTCCTCCCACAGCCCGGGCGGTTGGTACGGCTTTACGCCCTTGCCGCCGTCTTGCTTGACGAGCAGTCCCGCGATAAACAGCGCCTGGTCGCGGAGCACTTCGGCGTCGAGCCGGAAACGCGGCCCGCGCGCAAGCAGCCGATTTTCGGGGTCGAACTTGCCGACTCCGACCGCGGCGCTCTGGCGGAAGGTGGCGCTGGTCACGAGCAGGCGGTGCAGCTTCTTCACGCTCCACCCGCCTTCACGGAACGTCACCGCCAGCGTGTCGAGCAGTTCGGGGTGCGAGGGGAACGCGCCGCGGCTGCCGAAGTCCTCGCTGCTCGCGACGATTCCCGTGCCGAACTCCTGCTGCCAGATGCGGTTCACGATCACACGGGCCGTAAGCGGATTCCGCTCGTTGGTGATCCACCGCGCGAGCCCGAGGCGGTTGACCGGCGCACCCTTGGGCAGCCACCCGAACATGTGGGGCACCGAGCGCGTTACCGGCGCGCCCGGGCGGTCGTATTCGCCACGGCGCAGCACGTAGGTTGTCCGCGGCATGGGCATCTCTTCGGCGACCAAGGTTCTCGGCAGCGAGGCGTCCAGGACCTGCCGCTTCGTTGAGATCGACCGGTACCGCTCCGCCTCCGGCGTGTTCGGCCCCGCTTCGAGGTACGTGGCGGCGACCACGCGGTGTGCCTCGGCGTCGTTCTTCGCCAGAGCGGCCTGGAGACGGTCGAGCAGCGGATCGCCAAACGATGCCGAGGCCCCATCTGCGCCTCCGCCGTTCACGATCTTGAGCAGCAGGCTGTTCTGTCCCGCGGTCACGGGGAGCGTCACAACGTCGACGTCGGGTTCCAAGGGGCGGGCGACCTTGTTGCGGTGCACCGACTTCCCGTTGAGCCACACGCCAACGCCATCGTCGCTTCCCACGCGCAAGACGATGGGGCGCGCGGTGGACACGGTCACCGTGGTGCGGAGGTAAGCCGCGGCGTTTTCGACCCCGACCACGGAGGCCAGGGGTTTGCCGGTGAAGGGATACGGTGCCCACGCGACATCGGCGGGGGCCTTCTCGGGCGGGAATGCGGTGTCGAACGCTTCGTCGAACGTCTTGGCGGGATACGGGCCGGCCCGCTCCCAGGCCCCGACGCGCGGGCGGTCCTCGCTTTGACCCTCCGCCCAAGCCCGGGCTTGGAGTGCATTGGCCTTGGACACCAACTCGGCCAGCGACGCGTCCCACGCCTGCAGTTGCCTCGACTGGGTGGGGGTCGGGGCCTTCATCACCGGGCTGGGAAGGAAGGCGTTTCCGTCAAGGGGGGCCTCTTTGGTGCTGTTGAAGAACGCGAACATGCCGTAGTAATCGCGTTGGGAGAGCGGGTCGTACTTGTGGTCGTGGCAGCGTGCGCACCCCAGGGTGAGCCCTTGCATCACGATCGAGGTGGTGTCCACGCGGTCAAACGTGTTCTTGGCGAGGAACTCGGCATCGATCGCCCCGCCCTCGCTGGTGGTGGGGTTCATCCGCACGTACCCGGTTGCGATGCGCTGCTCCGTGGATGCGTTGGGCAGCAGGTCGCCGGCGAGTTGCCACGTCACAAACGCGTCGTAGGGGAGGTCCTCGTTAAAGGCGCGCACGACCCAATCGCGGTACGGCCAGATCGAGCGCTCGTTGTCGAGGTGGAGCCCGTGCGTGTCGCCGTAGCGCACCGCGTCCAGCCAGTAGCGCGCCTGGTGCTCGCCGTAGCGTGGGCTGGCGAGGAGGCGGTCCACCGCTCGCTCGTAGGCGCCGGGTCGCTTGTCGTCAAGGTAGGCCATCCGCTCGTCCGCGCTCGGGGGAAGGCCGGTTAGGGTCAGACTCGCGCGCCGCAACAGGGTGGTGCCATCCGCCTCGGGCTGCGGCGCAACGCCAGCGGCCTCGAGGCGCGTCAGCACGAACGCGTCCACCCATGTGCGGACCCACCGCTTCTGTTTGACTTGGGGAAGCTCGTGCCGCACCGGCCGCTCGAACGCCCAGTGGCTTTGGAAGTTGCCTCCCTCCTCGATCCAGCGCTTCACCAGGGCTTTGTCCGCGGGGCCCATCGGGTCGATGCCGGAGCCTGGTGGTGGCATCTGCATTGCCGGGATGGGTGGGTTCAGACGCTTCCACACGAGCGACTTCTCGGGGTGCCCGGGCTCGATGGGCCGCCCACCGTCGCGCGCTTCGCCGATCCCCTGCGGTGTGTCGAGCCTCATACGGGCGCGGCGGGCGCCGGGGTCCGAACCGTGGCAGGTCCAGCAGTGCTTGGCGAGAAGGGGACGGATCTGCTTGTTGAAGTCAACCTTCGCGGGCGTTTGTTGGGGGCTTGCTGGGGCCGGTGAATGCATCGCAGAAGTCCAGCCGTAGATACCCACGGCCCAACACGCACCAGCAAACACCCAACGCCCCCCACGCATGGCGTTCAGTATACGAGAGGTGGGCTTTACGAGTGTGGCGAACCACTGCCCCACCTCCCCCAGACGTGAACACGGGCCTCCAGGAACCCTTCCCCCGGAGTCCGCGATCGGGGGGAGGGCAGGGCATAGGCGTTGTAACAGCCGCACGAGGGACCTCCTCCGGAACCCCTCGCC
>CAYJMZ010000277.1:0-2022 GCA_964370995.1 uncultured Fimbriimonadaceae bacterium
GCCCGGGGGGCGCTGGTTGGTGGGCACGCGTTCCAGGGGTGTCGCTTCGCTCAACCCCTGGCTATGTTCTTCTAACCCCTTCGGGGTACACGGAAGCGCAGGTGAGGCACCACGCCCCCGGGACCCGAGCCCGCCCCCGTTACCCCGGAAGGGGTTGCCAGATCATAGCCAGGGGTTGAGCGAAGCGACACCCCTGGAAACGAGCCCGCCCCCGTTACCCCGGAAGGGGTTGCCAGACCATAGCCGGGGGTTGAGCGAAGCGACACCCCTGGAACGCCTCCAACAACGAAGCACCCCGGAGGGCGTGCTACAACCGAGCCTAGTAGTTCGCCATCCCGGGATCCACCTGCTCGACCCACGCGCGGATGCCGCCTCGGAGGTTTCGTACGTTCGCAAAGCCCGCCGAGCGGAGGAATTGACACGCTTCGGCGCTACGGGCGCCCATGAGGCAGTGCACCACGATGGCTGCCTCGGGATCGAGCTCCTGCACCCTCGCCGGCAGGTCCCGCAGAGGCAAAGGCAAGGAGCCCGAGATGCGGTTGATCTCCCGTTCGTGCGGCTCGCGCACGTCGAGGAGCACGAACGGCTCGCCGGCACCTAGCATGGCCTGCAACGCCACAGGCTCGATCTCGTCGTCGAAAAGCGCTTGGCCCGAAACACCGCAAAACGCCTGGTAATCGATTAGCGACGTGATGGTCGGGGCGTCTCCACAAACCGGACATGCGGGGTCGCGGTGGATCTTGAGCTCGCGAAAGCGCATGTTCAGCGCGTCGTAGAGCAGCAGCCGGCCCACGAGGGGTTCGCCCTTGCCCAGAATCAACTTCACGGTCTCGGTGGCTTGGATGAGCCCGACAACCCCCGGCAGGATGCCCAACACGCCCCCTTCGGCGCAGCTCGGCACGAGGCCCGGGGGCGGGGGTTCGGGGTACAGGCAGCGGTAGCACGGGCCGCCTGGTGCCGCCAGCACGGACGCCTGGCCGTCGAAGCGGAAGATTGAGCCGTACACGTTCGGCTTGCCCAGCATCACGCACGCGTCGTTCACGAGGTACCGGGTCGGGAAGTTGTCGGTGCCGTCCACCACCACGTCGTATCCCGCAAGGATCTCCAACGCGTTCGCACTCGACAACAGCACTTCGTGACGTTCGACGAGCACATGCGGGTTGATCGCCGCGATCGACTCGGCGGCCGAATCCAACTTGCTGCGGCCGACGTCGGCGGTGCCGTGGATCACCTGGCGCTGCAGGTTCGAGAACTCCACCACATCAAAATCCACGATCCCAATCCGCCCGACTCCCGCGGCCGCGAGGTACATCGCAAGCGGCGAACCCAGCCCTCCCGCGCCCACCAGCAGCACCGTTGCGCGCTTGAGGGCGAGCTGTCCCTCCATGCCCACCTCAGGCATGATCAGGTGCCGGCTGTAGCGCAGGATCTCTTCGTGGGAGAGGCCATCGGGGGTCGAGGTCATGAGGCCCATTATGGTGCGGGGTGTTATGATGGTGTCTCGTGGTAGCGAGGGTCCCGCTTGTCTGACCAGCGTCCGGACCGGCAATCGGGACGATCGCGGCCACGGGGGGGCGACCTCGGCCACGGGGGCCACGAAACCTGGTGGGATTGCCGATGATCCCGTGTGCCTGCCGTTCCGATGATTCCGGGTACGGGAGGGTCTGGCCACGAAGGATGCCGCTCCGCCCAGAGCGACCCCTCGCGCCAAAGACCACTGGCCCGTCTGCCAAAACGTACCGCAGCACGCTACGTCAAAGTGAGTAAAAGCCATGATCCTCGCGACCGTTGCCATCGCCATCGCCACATCCGGAGTCACCGACTTCGCCCCCGTGTCGTATGCGAGCTTCAGGCACGGCGCGCATACCTACCACGTGGTGACCGCGGATCTGCGCTCGGCCGAGCTCGGCGCCGCAATGGTGCACTCGCCCTCGCTGACCAGCACGTGGAACCTCCTCGGGCGCCTCGATGCGTCGCAGTCTAAGGCTGTGGCGGCGATCACGGGCACGTCGAGCTTCTCCA
>CAYJMZ010000277.1:2032-4108 GCA_964370995.1 uncultured Fimbriimonadaceae bacterium
CGCAAAGGCCGATCGGCGACGTGCTCGTCAACGGCAACCTGGTGACCAAGGGCAGCCGCGGCACCGCAGTGGGAGTCGATTGGTTCGGCGGCGTGCGCATCTTCGACAAGCCGTTCCACGAGGCGGTGGACTGGGGCCTGTACCAGTGGGGACTCCGGGGAGCAATCCGCGTGGTCGAGAACAGCGTGGTGCAGCCCAACCCCAAAGCGCAGATGTTCCGCGACAGGCGTTTGTGGGGACGCGCGGCCCGCACCGGATTGGGAACCACGAAGTACGGCAAGGTCCTCCTGTTCGCCACGACGGCCAAGATCACGCTCACCGAACTGGGCAAGGCGATGAGGGCGCGCGGTGTGGTCGAGGGTGTAAGTCTCGACGGTGGAAGCAGCACCTGCCTCTACTACAAGGGCTCGCTGGTCGTGCCGCCTGGGCGCAAACTTTCGAACCTGTTCGTGATCACCCAGCGCAAGGCCCAGACGTAGCGACACCGGTACAATTCCTCGCGTTGGAAGCCCCGTCCCTTGCCATCCTCATCCCCTCGTACAACGAGGAACAGCGCATCTTGCCCACCCTGGAGCGGGTGCGGGACTACTACGCGGCGCAGGATTATTCGTGGGCAGTCACGGTTGTGAGCGATGGCAGTTCGGACGGCACCAACGCGCTCGTCGAGGCGTTTTGTCGGGCCAACCCCGGGTTTCACCTGCTCGCGTACTCGCCCAATCGCGGGAAGGGGTTTGCGGTGCGCAAGGGGATGCTGGAGGTCGACGGCGAAATCCTGCTGTTCATGGACGCGGACCTCGCGACCCCCATCGAGGAGACCGAAAAGCTGCTCCCGCACATTCGCGCCGGGGCCGACGTGGCGATCGGCAGCCGGCCGATGAAGGAGAGCAGCCTCGAAATCCGCCAGCCGTGGTACCGCGAGATGCTGGGAAGGGCGTTCAACACCGCGGTGCAGCTTCTGGCGGTGCGCGGCATCCAGGACACCCAATGCGGGTTCAAGATGTTCACATGCACCGCCGCGCGCGACGTGTTCTTGCGCTGCAAACTCGACGGGTTCAGCTTCGACTTCGAGGCGTTGATGATCGCGCGGGACCTGGGCTACCGCATCGACGAGGTGCCCATCCGGTGGATGCACCAGGAGGGTTCGAAGGTTGTGCTGATGCGCGACGGGCCGCGGATGCTGCGCGACCTGCTCAAGCTCCGCTTCACCGGAAGGAAGGCCCGGCTCCGTGCACGCTGAAGAGTACGACCGGATGCGTCGCCTGGAGGACGCGTACTGGTGGTTCGTGGGCAGGCGAACGCTCGCCCTCGGGCTGCTTGAGGACGCCACCGTGCCCCGCACGCGCGTGCTCGACCTCGGCTGCGGCACCGGCGCAGTGCTGGCGGCGCTGGGCTGGCGATGGGAGGCGGTCGGGCTCGATATGTCGGACCAGGCCCTGGGCTACTGCCGCGAGCGGGGGATTGATGCGCTCGCGCTTGGACGAGGGGAGCAGATCCCCTTCGCGTCGGGCGTGTTCGACGCGGTGGTGGCGCTGGACGTGTTCGAACACATCGAGGATGATGCTGCTGCCCTGCGCGAGGCATACCGGGTGCTGCGGCCGGGCGGCGTGCTGATTCTCAGCGTTCCCGCTTTTATGAGTCTGTGGGGTCCGCACGACGTCGCGCTCATGCACTTCCGGCGCTACCGCTCCGGCAACCTCGGGGCGAAGTTGCGCGACGCCGGGTTTGCAAACTCGCGCGTGAGCTACTCGGTGTTCTTCCTGTTTCCCGTCGTGTGGCTGTTCCGCTTGTTTGAGAAGCTGCGCACGGGCCCCCCACACGCGTCCCTGCCCGCGGTGCCTGGGTGGGCGAACCGCGCCCTGATCGGTCTGCAAGCGTTCGAGGCGCGGCTCATCCGTTCAGCGCGCCTGCCCTGGGGGTCCAGCCTCGTGGGTGTGGCCAGCAAGGGGGAGGATCTTTAGAGTGCGCGGATTCCCGATCCGCGCTTTCCCACCCCGCGGAGCGGCGCCCGGCCCGGAGAGCGGCTTCGCCGCACTCGAAAGCGCGGACCGGGAATCCGCGCACTCTAAAAATGTAGAC
>CAYJMZ010000278.1:0-1521 GCA_964370995.1 uncultured Fimbriimonadaceae bacterium
CCCAAAGAGGACCGACCCGACCGACCTGACCGACCTCCAACCCACCCGAAAGACTAAATGCTGACGCGCCGCTGGGAAAGGGGGACCTGTGCTACATCGGACTCTTGCGCCGCAGGCCGAGCAGGAACGCGGCGGCGCAGGCGTAGAGGAACCAATCGCCGAGGGTGCGGTAGAGCGTGAAGCGGGGGCCTGGGGGGACGGCGGCGATCAGCACTTGCTCGCCCGGCGGGGCTTCGGCGGCGATGTGGCCTCGCGCGTCGACGATCGAGGAGTACGCGAGGCCGTCGGAGCGCACGATGGGCGTGCCGAGTTCGGCGGCGCGGAACGGGGAGTAGGCCGCGTGCATCGCCGCGAGGAAGTGGTGCGGGGCTTGGGGGTCGATCGTGGGCAGGGCGATCACATCCACGCCCGGCAACCGTGTGGTGTCGCGCATCACGCCTGGGAAGCACGAGTCGAAGCAGATGTTCAGGCCTACGGCGCCTTGCCCGAGCTTCGCCGCCACCGCGCGTGTGCCGGCCGCGTGCATCTGCTTCTCCGCCCCGAAGGGTTTGCGTTTGAAGTACCGCTCCGACTCACCCCGGCTGCTGAAGAGCGCCGCGACGTTGTGGGGCAGGGGCTTGTGGTCGTCGCGGAACGTGGTGACGAACGGCGCCACGCCCTCGCCCCTCGCAAGCGTCTTGAGACTGGAAGTATCCAAAGCTGCGATCGCCAGCGCGCTGAACTCGGGCCACACGACGAGGGTGGCGTGCTCCATCGAGGCCCCAATGTGGAGGTCGAAGAGTGCGACGTCGTCGGTCGCCTCGGTCTGGATCGCTGCGTAACTCCTCAGGGCCCCGCGCGAGGGCAGCCAAGCGCCACCCAAGGCAAGCGACAAACCCGCCACAAGGGGCACCACCCAAGCCAGCCGTTGCCACACCAGCCGCGCCAGCCACAGGTTTGTCAGCCAAACAAGGAACGACACGGCCCAGATGCCGCCGACCGAAGCGATCATCAGGGGCACGGGCTGTCGGTATTGCGTCAGCGCGAGATGCGCGGGCAGTTGCAAGAGCAGGCACGCCTCAAGCAGCACCGCAAGCGCCGCGAACCACCACAGCGGCTTCGCGTCGGTGCTCTTGTCGGCCCACACCGCGGTCGTGAGCGCCACCGCGAACCCGAACAGGCCCATGCCGGTGTAGATCCATCCGACCTCCCCCTCGAAATCCTTGTGCGCGTAGAACACGCCCTTCGTCGCCAGCCAGGCCGCAAAGAAGATCGTGGCGAGGGCCCCGATGAACCCCAACAGAACCCCGCGCCCGTGGACGGCCCTCAGCAACGGCACGAGCGCGAACCACGCCAGGTACGCCTGCTCGCCCAGCGGCAGGGCAAGCACAAGCAACACCCCCGACAAGGCGACTCCCGCAAGCAACTTGGCAAACGCCATATGATGGGAAGACGGTCTCCACGCACCGAACGTCCGGGCGCGAAGCGCTTTTGAGTTGGGGGGGGGCCCCCGCCCGGGGGGGGGGGGGGGGGGGGCCGGGG
>CAYJMZ010000278.1:1531-4106 GCA_964370995.1 uncultured Fimbriimonadaceae bacterium
GCTTTCGGTAGCGGGTGCAAGCGCGGGGGGTCTGCTGCATTCGACTGATTCTCACGAGAAAGCGCTCACGACTCCTCAACCGCTGGGGATTCGAAAGCGGCGCCGGGCCACCGCACTCCAAAGCGGACTTTAGCCCTTGGCGCCGGCGTCGATCCACGCCTCGACTTTGGCGATGTCCTCTTCGGCAAGCGGGGCGCGGTTGAACGGCATCCGCTTGATGCTGCCCGTTTCGCGTAGAGCATGGACAATCAGGCTTCCCGCGGCATCCCCGGGCTTCACGATGGGACCTGGCTCGCCGCCCTTCATCAGGCTCTCAAACGTGCGTATGTCGATGCCCCCGTCGCCGCTCTGTCCGTGGCACCCGACGCAGTTGTTCCGCAGAATGGCCTGCACGTCGGTGAACGCGACAGTGACCGGCGGGGCGCTTGATGCGCTCGGCCCGCCCACGGGGGGCGTCGCTCCAGGCCCTTTCGAGTCGGAGGAGCAACCGGCGACAAACATGGCGAGGCACAGAAGAAACAAGGGAGCTTTCATCGTCTAGATGTTCTAGTCGGCATTTGGCCGAGATCGTCCCGCTTCTGCGTCGGATTCCGGCAATCGGGACGATCGCGGCCACGGGGACGGATTCTGCTCGGAGGGTTAGAACTTCCAGGTGCTCTTGAAATTGGGCGTGAGCTTTTGGTGCGTGAGCGCCGCGCGCACCATCTCGACGGGCATGTTGTTCTCGTGTAGGATCGCGTCGTGGAACTGGCGGTTGGTCATCTTCCCCGACTCGACGAGCTCCTTGTGCATCGCGCGGAACTGCAGGCCGCCGATCATGTACGCGAGTTGGTACAGGGGCGAATACGAGCCGTTGAACGAGCGGCGCACCTCGCCCTCGGCGCTGGCCCGCTCGTGGCCGACCTTCTCGACCAGGAAGTCGATGCACTGCTCCGGGGTCATCTCTCCTAGGTGGAACTTCAAGGAGAAGATGATGCGCGCGCAGCGGTGCATGCGCCAGAACAGCATGCCCATCCGGTTCTCGGGGGTCTTAGGGAAATCGAGGTCCCACAGCAACATCTCCCAGTAGAGCGCCCAGCCCTCGGTCCAGAACGGTGTTCCGAAGGACCGTCGGTAGGGCTTGTAGCGCGCGTTCATGAACCCCTGTAGGTGGTGCCCCGGAATCAGTTCGTGGAACACGGTGGCGCGCGAGAAGTGCTTGTTGTTCGCGCGCAAGCTCATCAACTTCTCCTCGTGGGTCATGGCGTCCGTGGGGAACGACACGATGATGGACTCGCCGCCCAGGAAGAACGGGTTCACGCGCTGGCGCTCGGGGGACATCATCTCCATGCGCCAGTCCTCTTTGGCGAGTTCGGGCACGGTCACCAGGTCGTTCTTTTCCAGGAACTCCACGGCCTCGCCTGCCAGGAAGCGGATGAATTCGGGCTGCTCGCCGGGGGAGACGTGGTCGTTCTTGACCTTTTCGAGGGCTTTCTTCCAGTCATCGCCAAAGCCCATGTCGTGGGCCGCGCGCTTGGCCTCCTTTTCGCACCACGCGTACTCGCGATCGGCGATGGCCAGCAGCTCCTCGGGCGTGTACGGGATCAGCTCGTACTTCATCTCCGCCAGCAGCGCCTCGCGGCCGATGGGGTTGCCCACGATGGCGTCCTCGTCGTCGGGTTTCACGCCCACGATCTTCTCTCGCACCGCGTCGGCGTACGCCTTGAGCTCCGTGTCGGCCTTCTTGTACGGCTCGGCGCACCACCACGTGAACATCGGGTTGTAGCCGTTGAAGTACGTGAACCACGACTTGAGCGTGTCGCGCAGCCCGCGGATAGCCAGGAACGCCTGGTTGCCCTCGAACTTCTTGGCCTTGAGCTTCTCCCCGAGCTGGGGTTTCAGTTCCTTGATGGATTTTAGGAGATCGTTGAGTACGCTGGCGGCCTTCTCGGGGTTGGGCTCTTCGAAGCGGCGGCGGGACTCTTCCAGGTCGATGATCGCCTTCGCGAACGGCATCAGGGGGGCGTATCGCGCCTGCTCCTTGCCTTCGAGGGTCAGTTGGTGGGTCTCGCGC
Organism: uncultured Fimbriimonadaceae bacterium; assembly: GCA_964370995.1. Lineage (GTDB taxonomy): Bacteria > Armatimonadota > Fimbriimonadia > Fimbriimonadales > Fimbriimonadaceae > JAMLGR01. Next base: position 3,585 of record CAYJMZ010000278.1, read on the forward strand.
TCAAGGTAGTTGCGCAGCAGCACGTAGTCCACCTGCGCATCGCCGCCCAGCGAGTCGAACTTCCGCGTCTGGAGCGCCCTCAGCTGCGCGTCGTAGAAGGCCGTGAGTCGGGTGCGCCGGTTCTCGGACAGCGGGAGGGCGTACACGCGCTGCAGCCCGTTCTCGTCGGCTCGGAACTGCTCGATGGTCTCGCGAAGTTCACTCGGGGGCAGGGAGGCGGGTCTAGTGGACATGGCGGTTAGGGGCAGGAGGAGAGGGAGCATGGTCGTGGATGGATGTTCGGTCCTCTTTTCGGGATGTGGCCGGAATCTCCTGCCGCGGGCTTCGTGGCCGCGATCGTCCCGATTGCCGGTCCTTCGCGGCCGGATACAGACAAGCCGGACGCGCGCTGCCACGGGGACAAGCGTGACGGCCGTAGCCGCTAGGGAGGCAAGGTTCCCGAACGCATTGGGGTAACACGATAGAGCATGGAATCCAGTGTTACCGCCGCCGAGGCTGCCCGTCTCATCCCCTCCCAATCCC
>CAYJMZ010000279.1:0-4092 GCA_964370995.1 uncultured Fimbriimonadaceae bacterium
GTCCACGTCTGCGATCACCCGGCCACCCGTGTTTCGGACTCTGATCGGGGCCGTGGCTTGTTTTTCGCAGACGTGGACGTCCGCGCCACTATGCACGAGACTGGCGGTCTGGCAGGCGGGCACGGAACTCGGACCCACACGAAACCTCGTCGAGTCCTCTACCCTATGATTGAATTCTGACGCACATCTACAGACTGATCTCGTCAGCTCCCGCCAAGGACCTGAGGGCCAGCCGTTCGGGGGGCGTGCAGCACTCAAAGAGAAGCTCTCCGCTTGCCACGCAGAATGCCTGCAGCCCCGGCAACCCCTGGGTGCCCCGGACGTTGAAGGCGTCGTCGGCGTCGCGCACCACAAGGTCGTACGCGAGGCCTTCCACGCGAAGGGTCAGCGTTCCGTCGGCCCAGTTCGCCTGGTAGGAGGGCGGTTGCAAGAGCATGTCCTTTGGATCGGCACCAGTTCGCCACGTCCGCGTCGCGGGCAACCCGTCGACCCACGCCGAAACGAACGTGGTGTGGGGGTCCAAGCCCGAGAGGTCCAGCTCGGCGTATGGTCCCGGCTGGTCGGACCCCTCACCCCCTGCCCCCTCTCCCCCAGAGGTGCGAGGGGGTTCAGAGCGTTCCCCGTGTGGAGTGCGAGGGGGTTCTGAGCCTTCCCCGTGTGGAGTGCGGGGGGGTGCGGAGCGGCGCACCTCGACCCCTCGGGCGTCGAACGCGGCCACGATCAGGCGGGCGGAGACGTTGTGGGCCACCTGGGCGCGCGCAAGGCCGCCCTCGCAGGACAGGCACACGATGACCGGGGCATACAGGCGCGCCAACTCGAAACCCGCGGGCTTGAGCAGGCCCAGGGCGTCGCGCACGGCCCAACTCTGGACCGGCCAGCAGTCGTTGAACTGCCAGATCAGCGCGCCCCGGCAAGGCTCGGAGAGGCGGTAGTGCTCGATCCCGCAGCGGAGGGCGTCGCGTTGGTTGAGCTGGCTTGCGTAGACCCAGTCCTCCAAGGTCGTGGAAGGCGGGTAGTGCAACTCGACGAGCCCGGAGAACACGTCCCACGGCTTGTTGGTCTTGTCGTGCCAACGCACCACGTCAGACTCGGGCCCCGCAAGCTCGCGGGCCGGCAGTACGCGGGCCCACTGCGCCAAAGAGCACGAGGCCGCGAACCCGAACTCCGAGCAAAACCGTGCCTTGGACTCGCGGTAGTGCACCCAATCGCCGCGGCCATGCCACACATCCCAATAGTGCTGATCGCCCCATCCGCCCATGTTCACGCCGATGGGCTCATCCGTCGGCGTGCCCTCGGGTGCCCGACCGGTGGGACTGGTGCGGATGTATGGCGTGTCGGGGTCCAGCGTGCCCACGACCTCGGCCAACGTGTGTGCGTATAGGGCAGCGCCGCAGTACCGGGGCGGGCTCTTCTCTGTTCCACCCCACTTGCCCTCCCACATCGTCTCGTTCTCGTTGTTGCCGCACCAAAGCGCGAGGCTTGCCCGGCTGCGAAGGCGACGAACGTGGTGCGCCGCCTCGGCCGCCACCACCGCTTGAAACGCGGGGTCGTCCGGGTAGTAGCAGCACGCGAAGGGGAAGTCCTGCCACACGAGAATCCCGCGCTCGTCGCACGCATCGTAGAACGCCTCGCTTTCGTACAAGCCGCCGCCCCACACGCGAAGCATGTTCATCCCAAGGTTGGCGCAGGCCTCGACGCTTCTGTGGGTTTGGGCCTCGTCGATGCGGGACGGGAACGCATCCTCGGGAATCCAGTTGGCGCCGTAGGCCCAAAAAGGGGTGTCGTTGACCTCGAAGGCGAACGATTCGCCGTGCACGTCCGGCTCGCGGACCAGGCGCACGGTGCGCAGGCCCACTCGGCGCGTACGGCGCTCGTCGCCAGCACGCATGTGCGCGGTGTAAAGGTGGGGCGAACCGAGGGCGTTTGGCCACCACAGCACAGGATTCTCCACGATGTGATCGAAGTCGCCCTCCACCTCTGGGTGGCCATCTAATACTGTATAATACACTATATTTGTGTCCAGAGTTGTATCGGACCACACCCGGAAGCGCCCGTCCGAGAGTCGCTCTTGCCGCACCTCGAAGTCCAGCACCCGGGAGGCGAATTCCAACAACCGGACGGGGCGCCAGATGCCGCACGACACGAGCCGGGGACCCCAATCCCAGCCGAACATGCACTGCACTTTGCGCACGAACGCGCGCTCCTCGAAGCTCGCGGTGTCCCACGGGAGCCCTTCGGTCTCGAACCACGCGCGTCGGCGCTCCGTTCCCGCCCGCACGGCGGACGCGAACGAGACCTGCAACCGGTTAGGGCCGGGTCGAAGGCGCTCGGTGACGTCGAATTCGACCGGCACGAACATGTTGTTGCCCTCGCCCAGAACCTCGCCGTTGAGGTGGATGGTCGCCACGGTGTCCAGGCCCTCGAACCGCAGCACGCGCTTTGGGCAACCCTCGTGAGGCTGCCAATCAAACACGAGGGCGTACTCCCAATCCGCGAGGTCCACCCACTGGCACCCCGCTTCGTGCTGCGCGGCGAATGGATCCGCGATCAGGCCGTTGCGCAGGAGGTCGTCGTGCACATGCCCGGGCACCACCGCAGGCCGCCACTTCGGCCCGGGGGCGCTGGGTTGCCCGTAGCCCGGTCCCGAGTCGGTCTGTCGGAATTGCCAGCCCTCATGCAGAGGCGTCGTTCGCACCTGCGCAGTAAACCGCATTGGGGGCAGGGGAGAGATTAGAGCGTAGAGCGTGGAGCATAGAGCGTGGAGCGTGGAGCGTAGAGCGTAGAGCCGTCAGTTGCCAGTTTCTGCCGCCGCTCAATGCTCTATGCTCTACGCTCAATGCTCTCCGCTCTACCCGCCCGCAGCAACCACCTTCCACTCGTGGATGCCGGCGGCCCATCCCTTTTGCATCTGCAGCACGACGCGCAACTTCGAGGTCTGGATCGGCGCGAAACTCACTTTTGACCACTGATCCATCGCAATCGGGTACTCGGCGGGCACGTCGGCCCAGGCGCCGTTGGCCCATTGCTGGAGTTTCCAGGATGCGGGCAGACGGCACTCGCCGCGCCCGGTGTCGTCGAACCAGAACACCTCTACCCCGCGGATGCTCTGCGGCTTCGCCCACGTGTACTGCACCCACTCTTCGGTGCCCTTGTGCGGCCAGAAGTGGCAGTTGGCGTCGGGCTGATCGCCGCTCTTGCCCACCGGGACCCCGTCGTTCACCCCCCACGGCTGGGCGTTGCCGCTGGTGAACGACAGCGACACCTGCGCGTGGACTTCCGGGCCGCCGAAGCGACCGAGAGGCTCGACCGTCGGCATCCATACTTCCATCGCCCCTGGCCTGCGGTTGTCCCAAACCGCGTAGGGCACGGCGCGGATCTTCGCGGACTTGGCCCCGCCCGCCGGCTGGTAGAGCACCCGATCCCAATTCCGATCCGAGAGCAGCTGCGCCTGGCCCTCGAGCGTCACGATGCCGCCGAGAACCGAGGGCGTCCACGCCGAGCGGAACTCTGTGTCCACCGGCACTACCATTTGGCTGAGGGGCGCCTCCTGATCAATTTGCTCGAGGCAGTACACCAAAGGCCCGCGCTGGAGGGCGGCCCGGTGCTGGTCGGCCCGCACCCCGGGGTGAGCCATGATCTGCTCGACGGGCATCGGCAGGTTCAGCACCAAAGCGTCGCCCTTGCGCCAAGTGCGCCTGACCACCGCGTAGCCCTTCTCGATCCGAGGCTCGACCGGCTTGCCGTTCACGGTCACCGACGCGCCGTTGCTCCACGCGGGAACGCGCACGTGCATGGCAAACGCGGTGGCCTTCGCCGGCGCGGGCCGCAGCACAACTTTGCCGTCCCACGGGTAATCGGTCTCGACGTTCAACGGCACCTTCCCAGCAGCTAACTCGAGCGTCGCAGAGCCCTGCACAAATAGGTTGATGTACACTTCGTTTTTGGACACCGCGTACGCGTAGCCGCCCACGGATGCGATCGTGCGCAACACGTTGGGAGGGCAACACGCGCACGAGAACCAATCCGAGCGGTGGTGCGTGCCTCCGCTGGCCAACGGGTTCGTGTAGAAGAACCCCTTGCCGTCGAGCGACA
>CAYJMZ010000280.1:0-4065 GCA_964370995.1 uncultured Fimbriimonadaceae bacterium
CTTGTAGAAACTGCTGCCGGTGATGTCGGCGGGCATGAGGTCGGGCGTGAACTGGATGCGCCGGAATTCGAGGTCCAGCGCCTGAGCGAGGGAGCGCACCAGCAGGGTTTTGCCCAGGCCGGGCATGCCCTCAAGCAGGATTTGCCCGTTGGAGGCCAGCCCCACCAGCACGCCCTCCACGATCGCGTCCTGGCCGACGATGACCTTCCCCACCTCCACGCGCACGCGCTCAAAGGTGTCGCGGAACCACGTTGCCGAGTCCTGGCCCTCGCTCATTTGCCCCCTCCTCGAAGCGAATCGAAGTAGTCCCTCACCCGCTTCTGGTGGCTCTTGGGAATCTGCTGGCGGCGAATGGCCTCCTCCGCCTGCTTCTCGTACTTGGGAAGCACCTTCACGTAGGGCGTTGCAGACCGCTGGCCGGGCGCCACGGGGGCTTTGATCTCCACGTACGTCTCCGAACCGCCCGGGCGACGTTCTCCACGAACGGACATCGCCTTCGCGCCCGCCTTGATGTCCTTGGCCTCGCCCCGGGGCACGTAGCCGGTGTCCGCGAAGAAGTCGTCCTTGCTGCGACCGCCGTTTCCGAGACCTAGAAGAGCCAGCAGACCGCCGGCTCCTTCACAGCTCTGTCACCCCTCTCCCGAGTCTTTCAGGGCTGCCTTCAGGGCCTCGATGTACTCGCGCATGGCCGCCTCGTCCTTCAGCTTACGCGCAAGCTCCTCAAGCCGCTCCTGCATGGCCTTGACCTGCTCGGCGGTGAGCTCTTGGTTGCCCGCTTGGCCCGCCTTGGACTCCTTCTTGAGCTTGGCGGCCATCGCCATCAGCTCTTTCCACTCGGGCATGTTGAACAGCTTTTCGAACGTCTTGCGGGCCGCCTCTGACAGCTCGATGGCCTGCTTGCGGTCCTTCGCGCCCTTGATATCCGCCAGGAGGGCATCGCGCTCCGCCTTGGTGAGCCCTTCCTCGCCGAGTTTCTTCTCCATCTGCTGGATCTGCTGATCGAGACGCTGCATCTCGGCGGACGCGTCGGCGGGATCGCGCATCAGGTCCTCGGGTTTCACGTCCCCGAACCCGCGTTTGAGCATCTCGTCCTTCAGCATGCTTTCGAGCGCCTGATCCGCGGTGCCGAGCTTCTTCTCGGCCTCTTGGAAGCGCTGGCGGGCGAGTTCGTCGGCCTTCTGGGCCAGTTCGTTGGCTTTGGCTAGGGCGTCGGGGCGGTCGAGGCGGCCGCGCTCCAACTCCTTGGCGAAGCGGCGCATGGCGGCGTCCAGGGCCTTCTCGTCGGCGGTGGGATTGTCGAGTTTGGGCCTGGCCACACGCTCGACGGCCGGCGCGAGCTTTTGGAGTTCGGCGCGGTCTTTCTTGCCCTGCGCGTCGAGCAGCAGGGTCGTGTTGCCGAGCAGGAACACCGACGCGGCGATTAGAGCCACGGCGATCGCGCCCGCGTGCCAGCGCCCGAACCGCAATGGGAACACCGCCTTGGGTTGCAGGCCTTCCAGCCGCCCGCGCGCGTCGTCGGCCTGCTCGGCGGCAAACTCGCCCTCTCGCAGGTTCAGCGCCGTGCGCACGCGGTTCTGCAGCCCCCCGCGGCGGTCCACGCTCTCGGCGACGTCGTCGAGCCTCACGCGTAGCAGCGCGCCGACCGCGCTGCGCAGCACCGCGCCACCAAGCACCAGGCCAATAAGCGTCGGGGGCTCGGCGAACGCGACACGAAACGCGTCCAGCGCGGCGGCCACAACGGCGGCGAAACCACCGATGCACCCACCGACGGCGGCCCCCCGCCATGCGCGGGCGACGCGGACGCGGCGTGCGAAGCGGACGAGAAGTTTAGGTTCCACCATGTGCGAGCCTCCAAAAGGCCACTTGCTTGCGCGCGGCCCACCACATCAACATACCAAATACGGTCAACACAACCGTATGAATCGCCGCCAATGGTCCGCTGGTCAGGATCACGGGTGCGAGCATTGTGTAGATGAGCGTCCCGGGCTCTTGGCCGCTGTAGGGCGCAAGGATCGGTAACGGCAGAACGCCCAGCATCAGGATCGCGGCGAACACGGCAACCCGTGCCGTTCGCAGGGCGTGCGTGACGCTCGAGAGGTACTGGCCGACCGCCCACCAGAAGAACCACAGGGAGAGCAGCCACGTGGCGCGAACCGCGAACTCGAGCGTGGGCGCGTGCCCGAGCGACCATCCCTTGGCCGCCGAAGCCGCGAACCCCATCGCCCAGAGCACCATCAGATAGGGGAGCGACCCCGAGGGCGTGCCCAGCCACACCGCCCGGAAGTTGAACCACCCATCCGGCCGAAACTTGCGACCCGCGTCGTACGCCCAGCTCACGAGATGGGGCAACAGGACACCCAGCGGCAAGAGCAGAGTTGCCGTTGAGGCGCCCCAATAGGTCCCGAATCCCTTGCCGCCTCCGGGGAAACCGGTCGGCGATGAGATCCAATAGACCAGGATCGCGACCACCACGAGGGCCCATTGGCGCAATCGTCGCGTGTCCTTGGCCCCGTACCCCGAGAGCCCCGAAGCCGCGGCCAGCAGCAGCAGCCGGGTGACCGCCGCGCTTGCGATCGCGACGAGGATCCAGTTGGGCACCGCGACGCCGAACACCGTCTCGAACCCGGGGGCGACCATGCTGGCGGTAAAGGGGCTCAGCCCGATGTACCACGGGACATTGAACGACCCGCCAAAGCCCATGCCAAAACTGGAAAAGACCGCCGCCAGTCCGCCCATGGGGAAGGCGTAGATCCCCACCACGATGTACGAGAGCACCACCGCGAACACAGGGCTGGGCGCCATCGACGACACAACGATCGCCATCGACGCGTACACCATCGCCGCCGACAGCAGAATCACGTACGCACCGATGGCGTCGAGCCACGTCGCACCGCCCATCACGATGCTCACAGCGGAGATGGGAAGCGCCAGCACGATGAGCATCGCGACCCACCGCACGCTGCTGATGAGCTTGCCGACCAGAAAATAATGCGGCGACACCGGCGCGCTGAAGATGAGGTCGAGCGATTTGCGTTGCCGCTCCCCCACCACCGAGAGCGCACTGAGCGCCGGCGTCACGAACGCAATGAAGCCAGCCAGCAACATCAGGATGTAGTTGTAGAACTGGCTGAGCTGGTACTGCACGTAGGAGATCGAGCCGTCGTTGTAGCCCGACGACATATAACCCGTCGACATGGTGTAAATCATGCCCGTGAGCAACAGGAGCAGGGTCAAGTACAGCGTCAACAGCACCAGCGCGCGGTTGCCCCGAATCTGCGAGCGGTAGTCGCGCACCGCGGTGGCGTTTCCGACGTACGTCCGAAACGACTCCTTGGCCCACACCCCCGGCGCGATCCGCATCAGTTGACCGCCCCCGTCGTCAGGCGCATGAACGCGTCCTCGAGGTCCCCGTGTACCTCGCGGAAGTCGATGACGCGGTGCCCGGCCGCGAGGAACGCCTCCAGCAGGTCGGCCTGCTGCTCCACGGTTCCTTGGAACTCCATGCTGAGTTGGTTGTCAGAACCCACTTGAACGTTCAGCACGAGGGGCCGCGCCTGAGCGAACTCGACGGCGCCGTCCGGGCTTTCAAGGAACCTGGCCTCAAGCGTGCGGGTCGGCCGAACGCTCTTGAGCACGTCCTTCACCGCGCCGTGCACGAGCAGCTTGCCGCGCTCAATGATGCCGACCTTGTTGCAGAAGCCGGCCAGTTCGGACAGGATGTGCGAGCTGACGATCACGATCTTGCCCATGCGGCCCAGTTCGAGGATCAGCTCCTTGAGGTCTGCCCTCGCGCGGGGGTCGAGGCCGCTCGCGGGTTCGTCGAGCAGCAGCAGCGCGGGGTCGTGCACGAGGCACCGCGCCAGGCACAGGCGCTGCTGCATGCCGCGCGACAGGGTCTGCACGAACGCGTCCCGTTTGATCGTGAGATCGGTGAGTTCGAGCACGTTGTCGATCACGCCGCGCCGCTGGGCTCTGGGCACGCGGTAGATCGAGGCGAAAAAGTCGAGGTACTCCCACACCTTCACGTCGTCGTACAGGCCGAAGAAGTCGGGCATGTAGCCGATC
>CAYJMZ010000281.1:0-2088 GCA_964370995.1 uncultured Fimbriimonadaceae bacterium
GTTTCAGGGCGCCCGCCGTGCGCACGAGTTCCAAGACCTGCCCGCTCGGCTGGCCCCTCCCTACAGCGCCCGTGGCTGGGAAGCCGCCAACGAGGGGTTTGGCGTGATCCTGTACGAGGCCAAGGTCGCCGCCGCCGTGCACACCACCGAGAAGGTCACCGCCGAACACGTCAAGGAGCTCGTGGACGCGTATCAGGACGAGATGAGAATGCTCCCGGAGGCCGTTTCGGGAGAGACCGCGAGGTATTGGTTCTGGGAGCTTCCGCGGGTGCGGCTGCACCAGTCGGCCACCGCACAAGATCCCGGGGCCGTCAAGCAAAGGTTGATGGTGTGTGCGGTGCGGGACTCCCACGGGACCTTCACGCTCACCGAGGCGATGGGCGACGTGTTCGCCATGAACGCGATCAAGGCCAACATCTACGCCGCCCAGACCGATACCGCCGCCGCCGACCAGCTGATTTCGAGTTCCGAGGCGGGCTCTTGACCGACGGGCGTTCGTGCGCCATCGTGATCCCCGCACGGATGGGCAGCACCCGCTTTCCCGGCAAGCCGTTGTGCGACCTGTTGGGCAAACCCATGGTCCAGTGGGTCGTCGAGGCCGCCCGGCGCTCGGGAATCGCCTCGACGGTGGTGGTCGCGACGCCCGATCGGGAGATCATGGACGCGTGCGTGGGTTTTGGCGCCGAGGCGGTGCTCACCTCCGCGTCGCACGCCACCGGCACGGACCGGCTGGCCGAGGTCGCCGAGCGCCTCCAGGCCGACGTGTACGTCAACGTTCAGGGAGACGAGCCCCTGGTGAGTCCGGCCAGCATCCGTGCGTGTGCGGAGCCGATGCTGGAGGACTCCGACGTGCCCATGGCCAGCGTGTACAGCACGTGTGCGCCGCACGAGTGGGAGGACCCCTCGGTGGTCAAGGTCGTGACGGACGCCGGGGGGTATGCGCTCTACTTCAGCCGGTTCGCGATCCCGTATCCCCGCAACGAGCGGCTGGCGCCCGTAAAGAAGCATGTGGGAATCTACGCGTACCGCGGCGACGTGCTCCAGGCGTTCGGGGGGTGGCCGATGGGCGAACTCGAGCGTGCGGAGAGCCTCGAGCAGCTCCGGTTCCTCCACCACGGGGTGCGGATCCGGATGTCCGAAGGCGAGGGCGCGGAGATGGCCGTGGACACGCCCGAGCAGGCCGAGCAGGTGCGTGCGATCCTTCGCTCCCGCCTCTGAGCTGGGCGACTGTGCGATATACTGGGGACAGCCTTCGACACGTCTCGAAGGGTCGGGCGACGCGGCCCAGGCGCACCTGAGATCATGGGCACGACGTTCGAGATTCGCCACGATTGGATTGAGCCCGACGGGTTGCTCGATCTCATCGCGCTCGTGCGTCAGCGGCAGCCGGACCTCGACACGGCGCGCATCCGTTACGCCTACTACTTCGCAGAGCAGGCCCACCAGGGGCAGAAGCGAACCTCCGGCGAGCCGTATATCATGCACCCCCTCGCGGTGGCCCAGATCCTCGCCGAGCTCAACATGGACGAGGCGACGATCGCCGCCGGGTTGCTGCACGACGTGCTCGAGGATTGCCCCGAACAGGCGGCGGTGGACCTGGGCCAGGTGTTTGGCCCCGAGATCCAGACGCTGGTGGATGGGGTCACGAAGCTGAAGCTCAACCCCATGGCCAATGCCACGTCGCGCCAGCGGGCGGCCGCCGAGACCACCCGCGCGGGCGAGACGATGCGCAAGATGCTGCTGGCGATGGCCAAAGACTTCCGCGTGATGGTCATCAAACTCGCGGATCGCCTGCACAACATGCAGACGCTCGAAGCGCTGGTCCCCGAGAAGCGCACCCGGATCGCCAACGAGACCCTGCTCGTGTACGCGCCCCTCGCCGCACGGCTGGGGATCTGGCAGCTGAAGTGGCAACTTGAGGACCTCGCGTTCAAACACCTCCACCCGGCCGAGTTTCACGCGGTCAGCGACCTCGTCGCCAAGTCGCGGAAGGAGCGCGAGGCCGACCTCACCCGCGCGATCCAGAGCCTCAAGGAGCGCATGGAGAAGCGGGGCCTGCGGGCCATCGAGGTGCGAGGACGTCCCAAG
>CAYJMZ010000281.1:2098-4051 GCA_964370995.1 uncultured Fimbriimonadaceae bacterium
CAGCATCTTCGGCAAGATGGCCCAACAGGGGCTCTCGTTCGAAGAGATCTACGACCTCCTGGCGATTCGGGTGATCGTCCCGGCGTTGACGGATTGCTACCTCGCCCTCGGGGTCGTGCACGAGCTGTGGATGCCCATTCCGGGCCTGTTCTACGACTACATCGCGAAGCCAAAACCCAACGGCTACCAGTCGCTGCACACCAAGGTGATGGGCCCCCACGGGGAGCCGCTCGAGGTGCAGATCCGCACGCAGCAGATGCACGAGGTCGCCGAACACGGCATCGCGGCGCACTGGACCTACAAGGAGGACGACGCCTCGAAGGACGAGGTCAAGCGCCTGGGTCGTCTCCGGCAGCAGCTGTTCGATTGGTCGAGCGACGCCGCGTCGAGCAGCGACTTCCTGCGCTCGCTGTCCACGGACCTGTTCTCGGAGCAGGTGTTCGTGTTCACCCCCAAGGGCGACGTGCTTGATCTGCCCAAGGACTCGACACCCGTGGATTTCGCGTTCCGCGTGCACACCCATTTGGGGCTCACGGTGGTCGGAGCGCGCGTCAACGGGGGAATCGTGCCTCTGAGCACCCCGTTGAACAACGGCGACGTGTGCGAGCTGATCACGCGCTCGAACGGCCAGCCAAGCCTGGACTGGCTGGAGTTCGTCAAGACCGCGCACGCGCGCAACAAGGTCCGCGCGTTCTTCCGCAAGCGAAACAAAGGGGAGGACGCGATGCGCGGACGCGACCAGCTGGAGCGCGAGCTGCGTTCGGCCGGGCTCGAGCCGCGCGAGTTTCTCGGAGAGGACCGGTTGGACGCCTTGGCCGAGCAGATCGAGGGGTGCGAGAACGGCGTGGACGTGCTCGCCATGGTCGGCACGGGCCTGCTGACGGTGCAGGGCATCGTGCAGAAGCTGCGCCCGGGCGTGCCGGAGGCCGGCAAGGCCGATGTCATCCAGACGTCGCGCACCCGCGAGGGGCAGTTGTCGCTGGCCATGGGGGGCGTGGACAACGTGCTGCTGCGGCGCGGCAAGTGCTGCGACCCCATTCCCGGCGACGAGGTGGTGGGATACGTGACCCGGGGAAGGGGCATCATGATCCACCGCAAGGTGTGCCCGAACGCCCAGCGGTACGCGCTGACGGAGCCCGAGCGCACGATGGCCTTGGATTGGCCCGCGGACGGCAACGCCTACGCCATGATGCTGCGGATCATCTCGGTGAACCGCCAGGGCCTGCTCATGGACATCAGCACGATCTTCGCCGAGTCCAAGACCAACGTGTCGGCCGCCAAGATCAAGACCTTGCCGAACCACACGGCCGAAATCGCGGTGTCGATTGACGTGCGGGACACCGCGCACCTCGCGGTGGTGATGGCCAAGATCGGCAACTTCGCCGACGTGATCAGCGTACAGCGTCTGTTCGGACGGACGGCGGGCAAGTGAGGGCGGTCGTGCAGCGCGTGAACTGGGCCCGCGTGCGGGTCGGGGGCGAACTGGTCGGGCGCTGCGCACACGGCCTTGTGGTGCTGGTGGCTGCCCACAGGGACGACGGGCCCGGGGTGCCGGCGCGCATGGCGGACAAGCTTGCGGGTTTGCGGATCTTCAGCGATGCGGAGGGGAAGATGAACCTCGCGCTGGCCGACCATCCTGCGGGGCCTGGAGAGGTGCTCGCCGTGTCCAACTTCACCGTTTTGGGGGACACCGCCAAGAACCGCCGGCCTTCGTTCGTGGCCGCTGCGGGGTACGAAGACGGACTCCGGCTGTTCGACGCCCTGGTGGATGAGATGCGGCTACTGGGGATCGTGGTCGAAACAGGGGTGTTCGGCGCGGACATGCAGCTCGAGTTGGAGAACGACGGTCCCGTCACGGTGATCGTCGAAGTGGTCTGACAAAAAAAGGCCCCGGAGCGCAATGCTCCAGGGCCTTGGTTTGATCGCTTACCAGCGACTTCCGCCGCCGCCGCC
>CAYJMZ010000282.1:0-4046 GCA_964370995.1 uncultured Fimbriimonadaceae bacterium
CCTGAATGCCGCGCGTGTGGCCTTGCATGACCTTCAGCCGGGCGCCGCTGCGGGCGTCCCAGATGAAGATCCGAGCCGACTCGTCGCCCGTTGCGATCAGGGTGCCATCCGCGCTCCATGTGATCGCCATCGCCGGCTGGGAATGACCGGTCATTGTGCGCACGAGCACTCGCGTGGCGGCGTCGTAGATGCGAACCGAGTTGTCCTCGGCGGTGATGGCGATCTTCGACCCGGTGGGCGCCGCGGCCACGGCGATCGCGCGCACGCCAACCATGGGGCGACTCGCCGTGACCTTGAGGTCGGCGGTGACGGGCGCGAGGGCCAGGGCGGCTGCGAAGAGCGTGAGCATTGGGGCATTCCTCCTTGAATTGCTATCCTTCCGACGGATGGGCATCCTTGCGATTACGCCCCCAAGCCTACCGGGTGCTCCGGGCTGCGACCCATGATGTGCGACAATCCCCGCAAGAGTGCACGAACGACTCGTGGAATGGACCGTGGAGTACGGCGACGCGACCGGCAGGCAGCCGATCAGCGTCCCGCACGCGTGGCGGCAAGACGTACCTGTTGCGTGGGAGGGCCCCGCGACCTACCGCGCGCGGGTGCGGGTGCCCGAGCATGGCGGCTGGCTCGTTTTTGAAGGGGTGGCGTACGCGGCGCTTGTTCGGATCGATGGAGCGGAGTGTGCCAAGCACGAGGGCATGTGGGACGCGTTCTCCATCGATGTCCACGCGTGGGCCGGACGCGAAGTCGAGGTTTGCGTTGAAGTCGTGAAGGCGGGCGGGCCGACCCATCCCGTGCGCGAGGTTGCCGCGGGCTTCCTTCCCTACGTGTTCCACACCTTCGGCGGCATCTATCGGCCCGTCACGCTGTACGCGGTGGGCGACGACCCTTTGGCCGAGTTGGGGCCCCTGCCCGATGCGCGGGTGGCGGTGCGTGGCCGGCACGTGTTCACCGATGGTGAGCCGTTCTACATGCGCGGGGTGCTCCACTGGGGCTGGTACCCCGAGGTCGGGCACCCGAACCCCCCGGAGGACCAGATGCGCGAGGAGGCCCGGCAGGTGCTCGCGCTGGGGTTCAACACGCTCAAGTGCTGCCTGTGGGTGCCTACGCACCGGCACCTGGAAATCCTCGCCGAGGAGGGGGTGTGGGTGTGGATGGAACTGCCGCTCTGGGATCCCTCGCCGGACCACATCGAGCGGATCGGAGCCGAAATCGAGCGCATCGTCGAGCAGTACCGCCACCACGCCAACATCGTGTGCTGGACCATCGGCTGCGAACTCGGCGAGGGGTGCCCGCCGGGGTTCCGGCAACGCATGGTGGAGCGGGTGCGCGCGCTCACGGGCTCGCCCCTGGTGGCCGACAACTCCGGTGGCGCGGAGATGTACGGGGGTGATCCGCGCGAATTCGGCGACTTCTACGATTTCCACCCGTATTGCGACACCCCGTTCTTCCCGACGGTCCTGGACTCGCTTCTGCCCGGCTCCCGCGCGCCCAAGCCCACCTTCCTCGGCGAGTTCAACGACCACGACACGCACCGCGACCTTCCGCGCCTGCGGGATGCCCGGCCCTTTTGGGCCAGCCCCGATCCCGATTTGAACGCCCAGGGCGTGCGGTGGGTGCACGACCTACCCGACATCTTGGCGACGAGCCGCTTCGCAGATGGCTCCGACCCGCAGGCGCACGAGGCTCTGGGCGTGGGATCGAAGTCCAAGGAGGCATTTGTGCGGAAGGTCGTCCAGGAGGCGGTGCGCGCACGGCCGCAGATTTCGGGCTACGTGGTCACGGGCTGGCGAAACACCCCGATCTCCACGTCTGGAATGCTCGACGACGAGGGTGTGGCGATGCCCAAGCCGGGGTGGAACGCGCCCGATTGCCTGTTCTTGCTGCCGCGTCGCCGCCCGCCTTGGGTGCGTGGAGGGAACCGGCCCGGTTGGGTGGATCCCCACACCCACTTCGAGGGCCCGGTGGCGCTGCGCATCGGCCTGCACTCCGAGGCGGGCGTCGAGGGGCGTGTTCAGTGGAGCGTGGTGGAGTTCGCCTGGCGTGGCGATGCGCGTCCGCGCGGTCGCGTGTCCCTAGGCGAGGGCGAGCTGTGCCGAATCGAGCCGCTCGACGCGTGCGAAGTCGGCGACGCGTTCTTCGAGGGGGTGCCCGGAGGGTTCTTTCTTCGGGCTCGCTTCGGCGCTGCGGAGTGTGCTTGGCCCGTGTGGGTGGTGTCGCCGCTTTTGCCCGAGACGTTTGAAGGTTGGGCGCTGCACGACCCTCGGGGCCGGTTCGAAGGGGTCGCGTTTCCGGGGGGAGAGGCCACGATCGCCACGCGTTGGCCCGAGGGCGCCACAGCCCTGCTGAGCGCCGGCAAGCCGCTGGTGTGTTGCCTGGACGACGGGCCCGTAATCCACGCACCGTTCTGGCGCGAGAGTGCGCATGAGTTTCGTGACGACGCGTTTTGGAGCCGGGTCGGCTACAAGGAGCGCTGGGAGCGCCTGCTTCCGATCTCGGGCGACGCGGTGATCGACCTCGAGGCGTTGGCGGCGCTTCTCCCCGGCGTCGCGTGGGACGTGTTGATAAACCGAATCGACGTGCGCACCTACGCCGAGGCGCCCGTGTTGATCCGGGGAACCGGCCCGCACCACCGGTGCCTCGTCACCACGCTGCGCCCCGACGGCGGACTCGGCGCCCAGCCGCTGGGACTGCCGCGAAATCCCAGCGGGGTCGAGTTGCTGCGGAGGTTGTGCGCCGAAGCCCTCAGGTAGTCGATGATCCAACGCCACCGCCGTCGGGGTACACCTTGTCCATGACCCTCGCGCTTTTCCTCCCCGCCGTCGCCGCGATGACCATGTCTGCCCGCGTGCCCGAGGTGCTGACGGGCATCGATGTGCTCGAGCGCGATGGCTTTGCCCAGCTCAAGGGGAGGAAGGTCGCGCTGATCACGAACCACACGGGGCGCACGCGCGACGGGCGATTCACCTCGGATGTGCTCGCAGCCGCCCCCGGAATGACGCTGGTGTGTCTGTTCGCGCCCGAGCACGGGCTGCGGGGGATGGTGGACGAGGCGGTGAAGGACGGCAAGGACGAGAAGACGGGCCTGCCGGCGTACTCGCTTTACAACCCCGGCTCTGGCGCCGACCGGTACCGCCCCACCAAGGAACAGTTGAAGGGTGTGGACACGCTCGTGTTCGACATCCAAGACATCGGCACGCGCTTCTACACGTACGTGGGCACGCTGGGATACGCGATGGAGGCCGCGGCGCGCGATGGCATCGAGGTGGTCGTGCTGGACCGCCCGAACCCGATCACGGCGCTCAAACCCGACGGACCCGTGGCCGACGAGAAGCATCTCGGGCTCACCGCGTTCCACACCATCCCCCTCGTGCACGCCATGACCGCCGGCGAACTCGCGGGCCTCTTCAACAGCGAGCGCAAGATTGGCGCGAAAGTGCGGGTCGTGAAGTGCGAGGGGTGGCGGCGCGACCAGTGGTGGGACAAGACCGGGCTGCTGTGGGTCAACCCGTCGCCCAACATGCGCTCGCCGGCCGAGGCGCTGCTGTACCCGGGCGTAGGGCTGGTCGAGGCCTCGAACCTGAGCGTGGGCCGCGGAACGGACACCCCGTTCGAACTCATCGGAGCGCCCTGGCTGGACGGCCGCAAACTCGCATCGGCGCTGAACGCCAAGGGCCTCTCGGGGATCCGCGTGCACCCCATCGAGTTCACACCCAACGCCAGCAAGTTCGCAAACGAGCCGTGCGGAGGGGTGGGGTTCACCGTGACGGACCGCGCGACCTTCGACTCCGTGCGCTTCGGTTGCGAGCTCGCGTTCGAACTGCACCGCCTGTTCCCCGCCTGGGACGAGACGAAACTGGTGAACCTGCTGCAGAACACGGCGACGGCCGAGGCGCTTCTGAAGGGTGGCTACGAGGCTGCAAGGCGCGACTGGACCCCCGCACTCCAGGCGTTCCGAGCCGTACGGAAGGTGCATCTGCTGTACCGGTAAGGGGAGGTAGCAGGTAGCAGGTAGCAGGTAGCAGATTTGGGACGGGCAATTAGGG
>CAYJMZ010000283.1:0-3961 GCA_964370995.1 uncultured Fimbriimonadaceae bacterium
CCTTCAAACGAACGTGGGGAACATGCGGCGGCCTTCGGGGGTTTCCAGGCGGTTGAACGCCACGCCGTACACCGCGTCCACGCGCGGGCTGGCCAGCACCTCCGCGCAGGGGCCTTCGAGGCCTACGTGGCCGTCTTCGAGAAGCACGGCGCGGTCTGCCAACGCGGACGCCAGGTTCAAATCGTGCACCGCGGCGAGCACGCCGTAACCTTGCGCGGCCCAGCTTCGAAGCCGCTTCACGATCTCGACCTGGTGTCCCACGTCGAGGTGCGCCGTGGGCTCGTCCAGAAGCAGCGTCGGGGCTTGCTGGGCCAGGGCGCGTGCGATCAGGGCGCGTTGGCGCTCGCCTCCGGAGAGTTCTGTCACCGGGCGGTCGGCCAACGCGAGGCAATCGGCGGCGGCCATGGCCTCGGTCGCCACCTGCTGGTCCCCCTCGCTCTCGAACAATCCCTGCCCGTAGGGGAGGCGCCCCATCAGCACCACCTCGCGCACTGTGAAGGGGTACACGGGGTGCTCCTCTTGAGGCACGTAGGCCACGCGGCGCGCCAGTTCGGGGAACGAAAGCTCCTCGAGGGGCGTGCCACCCACCCAAACCCTGCCGCCGAGGGGGGCCAGGGTCTTGGACAGCGTTTTGAGCAGTGTGGACTTGCCGCTGCCGTTGGGTCCCAGGAGCACGGTGACGATGCCGCGCCTCAGGCTGAACGCCACGTCTGTGAGCACCGTGCGCCGGGGATAGCCGCAGGCAAGTCCCTCGCACCGCAGCAGCGCGTCATCCGACATCATTCCATCACCCCGCTGCTGAAGGCGCGGTACATCGCCGCGTAGGCCCCGTTTCGCTCGTTCAACTCGCGGTGGGTGCCCTGCTCGAGCACCTCGCCGCGGCGGAGCATGAGGATGCGGTCCGCGCGCGCGGCACTGGTGAGCCGGTGCGCGATGAACAGCGTCGTGCGGCCGCGCATCACCTCTTCGAGCGCCTCCTGCACCGCCTTCTCGCTGTGCGCGTCGAGGCTGCTGGTGGCCTCGTCGAGCAGCAACATGGTCGGCTTGCGAACCAGGGCGCGTGCGATGGCAATGCGCTGCATCTCGCCGCCGCTGACCCGCACACCGCGCTCGCCGAGCTCGGTGTCGTACCGGAGCGGCATCGCGTCGATGAACCCACTGGCATGCGCCATGCCGGCGGCTTCGGCAACCTCCGCGTCGGTGGCATTCGGGGCGCCGAGGCGGATGTTGTCCGCGATCGAGCCCGCGAACAGGAACGTCTGCTGCGGCACCACCCCGATCTGCGAGCGCAGCCACCCGATCTGCAGCTCGCGGATGTCCACGCCGTCGAACAGGATCTGCCCCTCGGTTGGGTCGTAGAAGCGCAGCATGAGGTCCGCAATCGTGCTCTTTCCCGAGCCGCTCGGACCCACCAGCGCGAGACTCGTGCCGGGCTCGATCGTGAAGCTCACGCCGCTCAGCGCCTGGGTGCCGTCGGGGTACGCGAACGACACGTTTCGAAACTCGATGTGCCCGCGGACCTCCGTGGGCACCGCGGCGCTGGGGTCCTCGAGGCGCTGCTCGGGAACATCGAGCACCTCGCGGTAGATGCGATCGGAGGCCGCCTGCACCTGCGCAAGCGTCTGGTTCAGCGAGCCGAGGTTCTTGGCGCCCTGGTTGATCACGTCGAGGCCCATGATGAACGCCGCGAGGTCCGGCACGGCGATCTGCCCGCGCGCCACGAGCTGCCCGCACAGCAGCACCACGATCGCCAACGCCACGGCACCGATCAGCTCCACCGTAGGTCGCAACGTGGCGATTCGGCGCACGGCGACCAGTTGGCTGGCAAGACTCCGCTGGACGAGCCCCTCAAACTGGCCCGCCACGCGCTCTTCGGCGGAGAACGACTTCACCACGCGCGTGCCTTGCAGCGACTCCTGCATCATCGCCGTGAGGTGCCCGAGGTCGTCCTGCACGTCGGTCTGAGCCGCACGCATCTTGCGCCCGTTGCGCTGCACGACGAGCGCGAGCACCGGCAGCATCAGCAAGGCCGCGATCGACAGTTGCCACTGGATGTAGATGATCATCCCGCAGCCGAGCACGATCTTCACCGGCCCGTCGATCGCGTCGCGCACCACGCTCACCGCGCTCTGGTACACGTTGACATCGTTGGTGAGCACGCTCTGGATCGCGCCCGCACGCCTTTCGTTGAAGAAGCTGATCGGCAGGGCCTGAAGCTTCCGGAAGAGGCGCACGCGCAGCTGCGAGGTCAACATCGCCGCGGCCTTGCTGAGGTAGTAGACCTGCCCGCGGGTGAACCAGTACTTGACCGCGAACAGCACGATCACGCCGAGGCTTAGCCAGTTCAGTTGGACGACGGCCCCGTCCCTCACCGCCTCGAGGATCAACTTGACAAACGGCACGAGCGCCGCGGTGAGGGCCGAGGCCACGCCGGAGCACACCAACCCCTGCACGATCGTGCGGCGATGGGTCCGCAACTCCCGCGTCAACCTCTCATCGAAGCGCGGAATGAGGCGCACGGTCTCCTAAAACTCCGCCTGGCCGGGCGAGCGGTGGAACGGGATCACATCGCGGATGTTCTTCATGCCGGTCACATACATCAACAGCCGCTCGAACCCGACCCCGAAGCCCGCGTGCGGCGCGCTGCCGAAGCGGCGCAGGTCAAGGTACCACCAGTAGGCCTCGAGTGGCAGACCCATCGCCTTGATGCGCGCCTCCAGCACGTCGAGCCGGTCTTCGCGCTGCGAGCCGCCGATGATCTCGCCGATGCGCGGCACCAGCACGTCCATCGCCCGCACGGTCGCGCCGTCGTCGTTGAGGCGCATGTAGAACGCCTTGATCTCCTTGGGGTAGTCCGTGAGGATCACCGGGCGGCCGACCTTCGTCTCCGTGAGCCAGCGCTCGTGCTCGCTCTGCAGGTCGCATCCCCAGAACACCGGGAACTCGAACTTCTCCCCGCCCGCCTCCAGAATCTTGATCGCCTCCGTGTACGTGAGCCGCTCGAACGGGCTCTTCACCACGTGGTCGAGCGTTGTCAAGAGGTCGGGCTCGATGCGCTTGTTGAAGAACTCGAGGTCTTCGCAGCAATGCTCCATCACGTGCATCAGCACGACCTTGAGGAACTCCTCGGCCAGCGCCATGTTTCCCTCGAGGTCGCAAAACGCCATCTCGGGCTCGACCATCCAGAACTCGGCGAGGTGCCGTGCGCTGTGGGAGTTTTCGGCGCGGAACGTGGGGCCGAACGTGTACACGTTGGTCATGCCGAGCGCCAGGGTCTCGGCCTCCAACTGGCCGCTCACCGCGAGGTATGCGGGCCGGCCGAAGAAGTCGTCAGAAACGTTAGGTTGCCTAATGGTATAGGTTGCGTTTTCACCGTGGCCAGGTTCCAGGGCCGTGGTCACCGCAAACATCGCGCCCGCGCCCTCGGCGTCGCTGGCGGTGATGAGGGGCGTGTGGATCGCGTGGAACCCGCGCTCGTGAAAGAAGTTGTGGATGGCGAACGAGGCCTCGGCGCGCACGCGGAACACGGCGCCCAGGGTGTTGCCCCGCGCGCGCAGGTGCCCGATCTCCCGCAGGAACTCGAACGACGCTCCCTTCTTCTGGAGGGGGTACGTGGCGGGATCGGCGGGGCCGTACACCTCGAGCCCGCTGGCCTTGAGTTCCACGACCTGGCCGGCGGCGGGCGACTCGACGATCGTGCCGTCGAAGCGCACGCACGCGCCTGTGGTCACGCTCTTGAGCGCCTCATCGGGCACCGCGCCGGCGTCGACCACGATCTGAAGGTCTTGGAAGCACGAGCCGTCGCTGAGCTGCACGAACGTGATGCCCTTCGAATCGCGGCGCGTCTTGACCCACCCGTACGCCTCCGCAGAGGTGCCGGGGGCCATCGCGAACAGGTCGCGCAGATACGAACGCCGATAGTCCATGCGGGGGAGAGTTTACCGGGGGAGGGGGATTTAAC
>CAYJMZ010000284.1:0-3960 GCA_964370995.1 uncultured Fimbriimonadaceae bacterium
GAGCGCCTTCTGCAGCGGACCCTCCGGCACGAACAGCTGGAACCCCACGTCGCCGTCTTGAATGGTCTGAGTCCGCGTGGAGGCATCCCATCCGGGGCCGATGTCGCGGTGCGGCATGGGGGGCGGGGAGGGGTTTTTGGTTTGTGGTAGGGATGGTTTGTGGTTTGTGGTTTGTGGTTTGTGGTTCGGAGGGAGCGGATAGCAGTGGAGGATGGAGTGATTGCGAAGGTCCCGTCCGGATCCGAACGACAAACGACAAACGACCAACCACCAACCACCAACCACAAACCACCCATCACCCACCTACCGATAGATCCCATACGCGTTCCACTCCGGCTCGAGTTTGAGGCGCAGCTGGCACAACTGGCCCACGTGGTAGGCGTCGTGGCTGACGATGTACGCGTGGCCCTGTTTCAGGCGCTTCTCGTCGTCCGCGCACACGAGCTCGGCCGCCTTGGCGCGTTGGGTCTGCCACTCGGCGAGGGCGGCCGTCCAGGTGGGGTCCGGCAAGGTGTAGGCGCCCCATTCGTGCTTTTCGCCGACGGCGTCCTTGGCTGCCGCAACGTAGCACTCGCATAGGTGGGCGAGGGTCGTGCGCGCGCTCATGCCGCCCTCGCTGAGGGTCTCGTCGAGCTGTTCGGGATTCCATCCGGCGGTGCATTGCTCGAGCTGGAAGCCGAGGTCGTCGATCTGGTGTCGCAAGAGTTCGGAGGCGTTCATTGCGGTGAGTATCCCACACGCACGGCTACAATTCGGCATGGGTGCGCACGGTGGTTGGACCGCGTCGGCGGACGCGTGGATCGACACGGTGGATCGGGGCGACCCGAACCGTAACGAGCTCCTCGATCCCGTGATGCTCGAGCAGTGTGGCGACGTTCGGGGCCTGTCCGTTCTGGATGTGGGCTGCGGGGAAGGCAGATTCGCGCGGATGCTGTCGGGGCGCGGCGCGAACGTGGTGGGCCTCGACCCGATTCCCGCGCTGATCTCGGAGGCCCGGCGGCGCGATCCGATCGGGCGGTACGAGCGCGCCTCCGGCGAGCACCTGCCCCATTCGGGCGGCGCGTTCGACAGGGTCGTGTCTTACCTGACGCTCATCGACATCCCGAACTTCGCCGGGGCGACCCACGAGATGGCGCGCGTTCTCAGGCCCGGTGGGCGGCTCGTGGTGGCGAACCTCAATCCGTTCATGACCGCGAGTGCCCAGGGGTGGACCAAAGACGAGCAGGGACGGCGGCTGTTCGTTGCGCTCGATCGGTACCTCGAGGAGCGTCCGAACGCCGTGGGTTGGAGCGGTATCGAGGTCGTGAACTGGCACCGGCCGCTGGAGGCGTACATGAGCGCGTTCTTGGCGAGTGGCCTGCGGCTCGAGACCTACCTCGAGCCGTGCCCCGACGCCGCGACCGTGCGCCGCAACCCGGAGTGGACGGACTATTGGCGCGCGCCGTTCTTTCATGTGATGGTCTGGCGGAAGGCGCCTTGACGCCGGACGATCTGACCCCGTTCCTCATTCGCTCCGCCTACGAGCAGGGCGCGTTTCCGATGACGGGGGACGACGGCAACATCGATTGGTACCAGCCACGCCGACGCGCTCTGTTTCCCATCGAGGGCATCCGCGTGTCGCACTCGCTGGCCCGCACGCTGAGGCGCGGTGTGTTCGAGGTCCGATACGACACGGCGTTCGATGCGGTGATGCGCGCGTGCATGCGGCCCGAGGACAACTGGCTCAGCGAGCCGTTCTTTCGCGCGTACGGGCAGATCCACCGGGAGGGGTGGGGCCACTGCGCCGAGGCGTGGCTTGGCGGGGAACTTGTGGGCGGCGTGTACGGCATCGCCATCGGCGGGTGTTTTTGCGCGGAGTCGATGTTCCACCGCGTGCGCGACGCCTCGAAGGTTGCGCTGGGGGCGCTGGTCGAGCGGTGTCGCCACGAGGGGTTCGCGATGTTCGACGCGCAGGTGATGAACTCCCATCTTCAGTCGCTCGGGGCGTTCGAGATCAGCCACGCCGCGTATATGAAAGCCCTTGCATCGGTGCTTGAAGCGCAACTTCACCTTGGCTCGTGGAACCGGGAATGGGACCCATTGGGCCGAACCTCGTATTCCTAACCGTGGCATCGGAGCCGGGGCGATCCGACATCTGGAAAGAGCCGGGGCAAGAGGCCCGCAGGGAAGCGGTCTTTGCCGGCGGATGGGGACTAGGATGGCAAAAAGGCAGCTAAAGATCGTGCGT
The DNA here is from genome assembly GCA_964370995.1 of uncultured Fimbriimonadaceae bacterium. Lineage (GTDB taxonomy): Bacteria > Armatimonadota > Fimbriimonadia > Fimbriimonadales > Fimbriimonadaceae > JAMLGR01. Next base: position 2,228 of record CAYJMZ010000284.1, read on the forward strand.
CTGCTCGAACCCGAGATGTGCCTTGACTGCCGCTTCGCGAAGATGGCGGACGTCGAGAACAACGCGGGGGAGGTGCAGCGCATGATCTACTGCCGACGGCTCGATTGCGACAACTGGGACTTCTCCTCCGCCGAGAACGCCCGCAACGTGATCCCCGACGTCGACGAGAGCGAAGCCGCCTGATCGCGGGAAACGGAAAACGGGAAGCGGGCTGAACCACGGGCACCTTGCCGGAACCCTGACCGTGCCCTTGGTGTTGCCCCCAGAGAAGGGACGGGCAGGAACTTTGGCTGCCATCCCGAACCTTGGAGGCAACCATGAAATGGCTCAGGCCTGTCGACGATTTGCTGCGGGGTGAGGCGACGCGTGTTTCGAAGCTCACGAACGGGCGTATCGAACTGCCTCTTCGCCCCATCTTCATCGCGAGCACGGCGCTCATGGCGTTCTACGGCGCGTGCATGAGCACCCCGACGCTGCTGAGGTTGGGACAGTCGCCCGATGGGTGGTTGCAACTGATCTCCTCGGCGATCAAGCTGCCCCTGCTGTTTCTGCTTACGCTCCTCGTGACCCTGCCCTCGCTGTACGTGTTCAACGCGCTGGTCGGTTCGCGCCTGTCGCTGCAGGGCGTGCTGCAGCTCATGCTGGCGAGCCTGGCGGTAATGGGCGCGGTGCTCGCGTCGCTGGGGCCGATCATCGTGTTCTTCTCGCTCAGCACCACGAGCCACCCGTTCATGGTGCTGCTCAACGTCGTGGCGAGCGCCGTCGCCGGGGTCTTGGGCCTGACGTTCCTGTTCCGCACCCTCAACAGGCTGGTGTTCGTGCGTGAGTCCGGTTCGGGGTCGGTTCCCCCCGCCATCGACGCCGGCACGCCACCGCCCCCACCGCCTGTTGTAGACCGACCTTCCGCCCTGGACAAGATCGCGGAGGCCGAGAGCGAGCATGCCCGCAGCGTGTTCAAGACGTGGGTGGTGGTGTTCTCCCTGGTGGGCGCGCAGATGAGCTGGGTGCTCCGCCCGTTCATCGGCAGTCCCACGCTGGAGTTCGCGTGGTTTCGCGAGCGGGAATCCAACTTCTTTATCGCCGTGATCGACATGCTGCGCTCGGTGCTTGGCGGAGGCTGATGGCTTCCGGCGTTCTGAAGCGACAGTGGGAGACGTGCGACGCGTTGCTGCGCTCGACCCCGGAATCCCTTCAGGCCTTCGCGCCGAGACGTCTTGTGGCGATCTTTGTGGTGTTCGGCTGCCTGTACGGGGCCTCCATGGGCTCGTTCGGGGGCGACGACGGGCCGCGCGGCCTGCAAATGCTCTACTCGGCCCTGAAGGTGCCCCTGCTGGTGGGAGTGACGTTCGCGCTGAGCGTGCCGAGCTTCTTCGTGCTCATGACCCTGTTTGGGCTACGGGACGACGTTGGAGCCAGCCTGCGGGCATTGCTAGCCACCCAAGCCGCTCTTTCGATCGTTCTCGCTTCTTTTGCCCCATTTACGCTTCTTTGGTACGTTTCCAGCACGGGGTATAGCTCGGCGCTGCTGTTCAATGCCGCGATGTTTGGCCTTGCGAGCCTGACGGTGCAGCGTGTATTGAAACGCCTCTACGAACCGCTCATCGCGCGCGACCCGCGGCACCTGATGATGATGCGCGTGTGGCTCGGCATTTTCGCCTTTGTGGGCATCCAGATGGGTTGGGTGCTGCGCCCGTTCATCGGCAACCCCGCCGAGCCCACGCTGTTCTTCCGCG
>CAYJMZ010000285.1:0-1095 GCA_964370995.1 uncultured Fimbriimonadaceae bacterium
TTCACGTGAACTCGCTGTTCGTGGGCGCGAACGTGCGGGGTGCGGTGGCCGCGGGTCATGCGGACTACGTGCCGGTGTTTCTCAGCGAAGTGCCCGCCTTGTTTCGCCGCGGCGTAATGCCGTTGGACGTGGCGCTCGTGCAGGTATCGCCCCCCGACCGCCACGGATACTGCTCGCTGGGGGTGTCCGTGGACGTAACGGTGGCCGCGGTGCACAGCGCCCGCATCGTGATCGCGCAGATCAACACCCGCATGCCGCGCACGCACGGGGACGGGCACGTGCGCCTGGCGCGGTTTGACGCCACGGTGCGCGAGGACGCCGAGTTGCCCGAAATCGCCGTGCGCGAGCCCAACGAGGTCGAGCGAAGGATTGGCGAGCACGTGTCGTCACTCATCGAGGATGGTGCCACGCTGCAGGTGGGGATTGGCTCGCTGCCGAACGCGGTGCTCGCGTCTCTTCGGGGCCACCGGCGCCTGGGAATCCACACGGAGATCTGCTCGGACGGTGTGGTCGATCTGGTCGAGGCGGGGGTGATCACCGGCGAGGAGAAGCGGCACCACCGCGGCAAGCTGGTCACGGGCCTCGTTCTGGGCACGCGGCGGCTTTACGATTTTGTGGACGACAACCCCAAGGTCGCGGTGCTGGACATCGCGTACATCAACGACACCGCGGTGATCCGCAAGCAGCCGCGCATGACGTCGATCAACAGCGCGATCGAGGTGGACCTCACGGGGCAGGTCGTGGCCGACAGCATCGGCACCTACCAGTATTCGGGCATTGGTGGGCAGATGGATTTTGTGCGCGGTGCGGCGCTCAGCGAGGGTGGCAAGCCGATCATCGCCCTGCCGAGCACCACGTCCAAGGGCGAGTCGCGGATTGTGGGCATGCTACGCCCCGGAGCGGGCGTTGTCACCACGCGCGGCCACGTGCAGTGGGTTGTCACGGAATATGGCATTGCGAACCTGTACGCGAAGAACCTCCGCGAGCGCGCCTCGGCCTTGACATGCATCGCCCATCCCGACCACCGCGAATCCCTGGAGCGCGCGGCCCACGCCCGGTTCCACGACGGGTAGGGGGGTTGGAGTTTTCTGCACT
>CAYJMZ010000285.1:1105-3936 GCA_964370995.1 uncultured Fimbriimonadaceae bacterium
GCGTACACGCGCTGCAGCCCGTTTTCGTCGGCGCGGAACTGCTCGATGGTCTCGCGAAGTTCGCTCGTGGGCGCGGGGGCGGGGGTGTTCTGCATGGCGGTCAGGGATGCGAGGAGAAGGGCGGGAATCATGGTGGTGGATGGGTAACGGCTCTCTTTTCGCGATGGGACCGGGGATCTCCCATCACCCATAGCGGAAATGCCCGGTGATGGTCCAGGTTTGGAGGCAGTTCTCTTCGGCGATGCCCGCGATGTTGTGGATCACGAAAGGCACCCCTTGGCGGTTGGTGATGTCCGAAACGACGCCGCAGTGGTCGAGGCCGTTGCCCAACCTCCAGTAGACGAGGTCTCCTGGCTTCCACCCTTTGAGCGTCTTGGCGGTCACATCTCGGGAGAGCGACTTGCCGTGGCGCTCGAGGAATCGGATTTGGTTGGGAACGCGGCGGTGGTCGATGTTGGGGTCCGGGCGGTTGAGACCCCACTTCTTTGGGTACTTGGCGAAGTGGCCCTTCATGTCGAGGTGGATGAGCACTTGCAGGTCCTTGCCGGCCCAGCGCAACGCCCGTACCACCACGTCGGTGCACACGCCCTGCGCCCTGGGGAGATCGCCGCCTGGGTAGGTGATCTTCACATAGCCCGGTGTATAGGCGGTCTTCCACGCGAGTTGGGCGCGCGCGCCTGCGAGCACTTTGTCGCCGGGGCTGGCCAGCAGGAGCAGGGCCGCGCACGCGAGCATCACTGCTGCCGTTCCAGCACGATCTTGGGGTCGGAGTTGAACTCGCGCACGGACTCCAGGGTGTCGTTGCCCGCCAGTTTTAGGCGAAACGTCGGCTTGTCGTCGCCGCCCAGCATCACCAGCACCGTATCGCCCTCGATTCGGTAGGTGCCTTCCTGGGTGGCGATGGCGTGGGTGAGTTTGACGCGTCCCTGGTCGGAGAATTCGAAGGTCGCGCCCGTGAGGAGAGACGACGCGAGCTTCGAGCCCAACTGCTCCAGGGTGCTCTGGGAAGTGGACGCGTCGACACCCCGCACCTTCCACGTGCCCACGATTCGGCTGCCCAAGCCCGCGCACCCCACGAGGCCGATCGCCAAGAGAAGCAAGAACCATTTGTGCATGGGGCTATTGTAGTGGGTCGTTGGTCGTTGGTCGTTTGTCGTTTGTCGTTTGTCGTTTGTCGTTCGGAGGGTTTCGCGGAGAGGGCGCAAAGATCCGGATCTCCGCGACTCTCCGCCTGAAGCCCTTCCGAACGACAAACGACCAACGACCAACGACAAACGACCAACCACCAACCGCAGACTATCCCAGCAGCGAATGTCCCCAAGGCTTGCGGTACTCGCGGTGGTAGGCCAGGGTGTCCTTGCCGGTTTTGCCGATGATGTCCATCCGACTCTTGTCCCAGCGCACGGTTTGGCCGCTCATCAGGGACGCGTTCACGAGGTGGCACATGATGGTGGTCTGGGCGACGGACTGGAGGTCGGCTCGCGGCGTGGCGCGGGTCTTCATGCAGTCGATCCAGTCGCGCCAGTGATCGCCGACGGGTTCCGACTCTTCCTTCGGCATCTCCTTGCCGTCCGGATCGAGCAGCACCCAGCCTCCGCGCCACACGCGCAGGGTGCGGCCGTCGGCGCTCACAAACTCGGTGCCGTGGCCGGGCTTGCCGGGATGGTCGCGCAACACTGACCAGTGCAACACCCAATTCGGCTTCTCGAATCGGAACAGCGCCTCGGTGGTGTCGGGGGCGGTGCGGTCGTCCTTCGGGTACGCCCAGCGCCCGCCGTACGCGCTGACCTCGGTGGGCATGACCAGATCTTGCGATTGGCTCATCCCCAGCAGGGCGATGTCCATCATATGCACGCCCCAGTCGCCCGACAGGCCACTCGCGGTGTTGATGAACCAGCGCCAGTTCCAGTGCACGCGGTTCGCATAGTAAGGGGTGGCCGCGGCCGGGCCGAGCCAGAAGTCGTAGTCGAACTCGATCGGCGCGGTCGAAGGCTGCACGTTGCCCGCTTGGAACGAGTCGCTGATCCACGCGCGGCATTGGGTGACGTTGCCAAGTTTGCCCGCGCGCACATAGGCGATCGAGTCGGTGAACTCCCTGTTGCTGCGCTGCCACGTGCCGCACTGCACCACGCGCTTGGTCTGGCGGTGCACCTTGGCCATGGCGAGGCACTCGACGATGTTGTGCGACAGCGGCTTCTCTTGAAACACGTCCTTGCCCGCCTCGCACGCATGGATGAAGTTGAGCGCGTGCCAATGGTCGGGCGTTCCTATGATGACCGCGTCGATGTCCTTGCGTTCGAGCATCTTGCGGTAGTCGTGGAAGATCTCGGGCTTGCGGTCGTACTTCTTCGTGACGTCGTTGTAGTCGTTGGGAATGCGGCGCGTGTCCACGTCGCAAAGGGCCGCGACCTCGATCTCCGGATGCCCCATCAGGACGCGCATATTCCAGGCGCCCTGGCCGCCGCACCCGATCAGACCCAAAACGATCTTGTCGTTCGCGCCCTGGATGCGCCGCATGCCGTGCGCCGTACCGGGCAACATCGCCATCCCCGCCACCGCGCTGGCACCGCCCAAAAACTGCCGTCGAGACAACCCGTCGCTCCCACTGTTCATGGCTCTATCATAAGCCCTTCGGGGGTCGCGAGAAAAGGGGCATCGCACTCTTTGTAGCCGCGATCCGTCCAGATTGGCGGAATCCGGTCGCTCGCGGCTACGGGACCGACAATCGGGACGATCGCGGCTACGTAGCATAGGCTCCCAGCCTGTGTTTCCGGCGGGACCGACAATCGGGACGATCGCGGCTACGGGGGCTCCTCGTGCTACCATGCCGC
>CAYJMZ010000286.1:0-3918 GCA_964370995.1 uncultured Fimbriimonadaceae bacterium
CTCAATCCTCAATCCTCAATCCTCAATCCTCAATCCTCAATCCTCAATCCTCAACCTCTTTCGCCGGACGAGCGCGACGAGCGCGGGGACGCCGAACATGATCGCGGCCGCAGGACCTGGCACGGGAGTTTCGGGCCGCGTATTCCGCTTGCCGGGAACGGCAGACCCACCCAGCATCAACAGAGCCCACGGGTAGTCGCCACGACGCACCTGCAAGAAGGGATCCTCGACGCCGGGAAGCTCGATCCGCGGTTGCCCGGGAATCGGCAGAATGGGTACGGGCTCGAAAGCCGGCTCCAGGAGTTCGGCCATCGGCATCGCCTCGATCGCGTCGACACGTTCGGTTGCACTCAAGGGGCTGACTACCGCCTCGGTCGCGACCTCCGGAACATCGATGCGGATGCGGCCGAAGAGCGGGTTCGCACACGTCTTTTTCAGCACGGGAGTGCCGTACTTGTCCACGAACACCAAGGCACCGGCCTTGATCACGAACACCCTTGAACCGATCACCGCCCGCTTGTTGCAGTTGTAGACCGTCATGAGCGTGTCGTTCTTTATCTTGGCCAAGCTAAGCTGCGACGCCATGGCGACCACTTCAGTGCGGGTCATCGCAAAGTGGCGCATGAAGCGATCCATCACCACAGGATCGGTATTCATCTGCTGCACGAGCTCGCCGGTCGAATGGACGGACCGGTTCAAGAACGAGTTGGGCTCGGGGCGTTGGGCCAAAACTGAAACCGCAAGTCCAAACAGGAGCATCAAACTTCCTGCTTTCTTACTCCAGGATTTCATTGGATCAATCCTCGTATGGGGGTACAGCGAACGCGGAAAGGCATCACCGTGGGGTGACGCAAGTTGCGTGCCAGGTTCAAGTGAAGCGGTAAACTGCCCGTTCGATGCCCAAGCGGTACTACATCACCACCCCGATCTACTACGTGAACTCCGTGCCCCACATCGGGACGGCGCTTACGACGTTTGCGAGCGACGTCACCGCGCGGTATCAGAAGATGCTCGGGCGGGCCGTCACCTTCCTCACCGGCACCGACGAGAACGGCCTGAAGGTGATGGAGGCGGCCGCGAGCGCCGGCAAAACCCCCCAGGCGTTCGTGGACGACATCAGCCGCGAGTTTCGCCGCATCTGGACCGGAATGAAGATCGAGTACGACGACTTCATCCGCACCACCGAGCCTCGGCACGTTGCCACGGTGCAGGAAGTGTTCACCCGCCTGAAGGACAAGGGTTATATCTATCCAGGCACATACGAGGGCTGGTACGACGTATCGTCCGAGACGTTCTTCAAGGAATCGGACCTCGTGGACGGCAAGAGCCCCGATGGCAACGACGTGCGTTGGGTGCAGGAGGACAACTACTTCTTCAAGCTCAGCGCCTTCGAAGAGCCGCTCCGCGCACACATCGAAGCGCATCCCGAGTTCATCCAGCCTGAGGTCCGGCGCAACGAAGTGCTGGGGTTCATGAAGCAGGGTCTGCGCGACACGTGCATCACGCGCGCCAACCAGGGGTGGGGCATCGCCGTTCCCGGAGACGACTCGAAGGTGATCTACGTGTGGTTCGACGCGCTGATCAACTACATCAGCGCGACGGGCTGGCCGGACCCGGGGTGGGACGCCCTGTGGCCCGCGGAGGTCGAGTGGATGGGCAAGGACATCCTCACGCGCTTCCACGCAACCCTGTGGCCCGCGATGCTCATGGGCCTCGGACTGCCGCTGCCCGGCACCCTGATGGGCCACGGGTGGATGACCATGGGCGGGGAGAAGATCTCGAAGTCCAAGGGCAACGTGGTGGCCCCGCTCGCGCTGGCGCAGGAGCTGGCGGGCCGCGCCGGGTGCACCGAGGAGCTCGCAATCGACGCGGTGCGCCACTACATGGCCACCACGATGCCGTACGAGAACGACTCGATGTTCACGCACGAGGATTTCGAGCGCCGGTACAACGTGGACCTCGCGAACGATCTCGGCAACGCGCTGAACCGCTCGCTCGCGATGGCCCACAAGTTCGTCGGCGGCGTGGTTCCCGACGCGCCCCTCGAGGCAGAGGCCGCGCAGGCAATTGCCGAGGCCAAGGCGGGCTTCGAGGCCGCGATGGGCGTGTTTCGACTCGACCGCGCTTCAGAGGCCTCCTTTGCCGCGATTCGCTTCCTCAACAAGTACATCGACACGCGTGCGCCCTGGGCACTCGCCAAGTCCGCCGATCCCGCACTACCCTCGGTGATCCGCTCGATGCTCGCTTGCCTGCGCGCAACCGAAGGCCTGATCCGCCCCATGCTGCCGTCTGCCGCGGACGCCATCGCCGCGCAACTCGGCGTGGCGCCGAACCGGGAGTGGGCCGCAATCGGGGACGACGCGACGTTGCCCCCCGGCACCCCGCTGGCCCGCCCACAACCCATCTTCCCACGCCTTGAGGCCGACAAGCCCACCACCCCCCAGGAGAAGCCAAGCATGGAACAAACAGAGACCCCCACCGAGCAGATTTCGATCGAAGAGTTCGCCAAAGTGCAGTTTCGCATCGGCCGCGTGCTCGAAGCCGAGTACCTCGAGGGGAGCGACCGCCTGCTGAAGCTCCAGGTGTTGATCGGCGAGGAAAGGCGCCAGATCGTGGCGGGAATCAGGAGCAACTACGAGCCGCTCGACCTCGTGGGGCGGCAGGTGGTCGTGGTGGCGAACCTCAAGCCCGCAATGCTGCGCGGCACCGAGAGCCAGGGCATGCTGCTGGCAGCCGTGGACGACAAGGGCGGGGCGGTGCTGCTCCAGCCGGACAAGGAGACGCCCGAAGGGGCAAAGGTGCGGTAGGGTTGGTCGTCGTTTGTCGTTTGTCGTTTGTCGTTCGTCGTTCGATCGGAGGTCTTCAAGCGATCGGGCCCCGCACCAGAGAGGGCTAGATGACAAACCGAACGACAAACGACAAACGATAAACGACGTATGAAAAGAACCCTGCACGACCAGATCGCCGCCAACAAACGGGCGAGCGTGTTTCTCGGCGTGATGTTGGTGCTCCTCCTCGCCGCCCTGGGCACGTCCATCGCAGGCGTCTACGCGCCCGACGTGTGGTGGGCCGGGGGCGCGCTTGCCGCGGGCCTCGGACTCATCGTGGCGCTCGTCGCGTGGACTAGCGGCTCGAACATCTTGCTCTCGATCTCCGGCGCGAGGCCGGCCAACCAGATCGAGGACCAGGTGCTCGACAACGTGTGCGAGGAGATGGCGATCGCCGCGGGCATCCCCAAGCCGAAGCTGTACGTGATCGAAGACTCCGCGCCCAACGCGTTTGCCACGGGCAAGGACCCCGAGCACGGCGTGATCTGTTTCACAACGGGGCTCATCGAGAAGTTGGACCGCGATGAGCTCCAGGGCGTGATGGCGCACGAGATGTCGCACATCCGCAACTACGACATCAAGTTCATGACGGTCATCGCGATCACCGCGGGGCTCATCCCCCTGATCGCGGACATGTTCGGGCGCTCCATCTGGTACGGCGGCGGCCGCCGAAGCAGCCGCGACAACGACAACTCCAACGCGATCTTCGTGGTGCTGGCAATCGCCCTGTCCATCATCGCCCCGATCTTCGCCAAACTGCTCGAACTCGCGGTGAGCCGACAGCGCGAGTACCTGGCCGACTCCTCGGCGGCCGAACTGACCCGCTACCCCGAAGGCCTCGCCAGCGCCCTGCTGAAGATCTCCGCCGATCCCGAACCGCTCGAAGCCGCGAACCGCGCGACGCAGCACATGTACATCGTAAACCCCCTGCGCGGCGCAGAGAACCTGGCCGCGATGTTCAGCACCCACCCCCCCATCGAGGAGCGGGTCCGCCGGTTGAGGTCCCTGATGGGCGGCGGAGGAGAGGGGAGAGCATAGGGCGGCGGCCGCAACTGACGATTGACGACTGACGACTGGGGGACTCGTGGGC
>CAYJMZ010000287.1:0-1745 GCA_964370995.1 uncultured Fimbriimonadaceae bacterium
GCGCTCGGACTTGCCGAGGTGGAGGCGCCCGCCGGTGGCCGCGGCACGCTGATCGCATCGGCAAGCGGACCCAATCAGGTCGTGGAGGAGATCGTCGGCGACCATTCTCCGTTCTCGGGTGCGCTTTTGGCCGCGATCGGGTCCGCGAACCTCGCAAACGTGAGAGGCTGAGGCCCCGAGTTGCGTGGAAGGGTCCCTTCGGAGGGTCAAAATGCGACTACGAAATGTGCTGTTTCTGACGGCGGTCTTCGCTCTATCGGCGATGGGTACGGCGACGGAAGACCACGGTTGGGTCGTTCTGCGCGTGAAGGACGCCGGGATGAGTTTCGAGATGCCGGCCAAGCCTAAGCCTGTGGAGCGGAAGGCAGGGTCCCCGATCACGGCGTACATGCTGCTCACGGGTGACGGCCTGATGATGGCCGGTTACTCCGATCCGATGCCGTTCACCACCGACAAGGCGGCCGCGCGGAAGATGCTCGCAGACTTCGACAAGGGCATGACCTCCACGGCCAAGCTCACACCGGCCGGCTTCAGCGAGACAACCCTACAGGGGCGCCAGGCACGGATCAGCGCCTTCCAGGGCGAGGACGGCAGCTTCTGGCGCGTTGTGGGCGTGATCCACGGCGACCGGATCGTGTTCCAGCTGTTCATCAGCCAGAAGGATAACAAGGCCAGCCCGACCGCCGTCAGGTTCTTCAACTCGCTGAAGCTGGAAAGTCGGTAATCGGGGATCGGGGATCGGGGATCGGACGGGGAAAGGATTGAGGATTGAGGATTGAGGATTGAGAAGCTCCCTCGTGCCCCTCCCTCCGGCTTCCGATCCCCGATCCCCCGCTTGTGCCAAAATCTGCCCTTCATGAGCAGCAAGCAGGGCATCACATCTCGGGACGAAAACTACAGCGATTGGTACAACGAGCTTGTGCTGCGCTCGGAGCTGGCCGACTATGCGCCGGTGAAGGGGTGCATGGTCATCCGCCCGCACGGGTACGCGATCTGGGAGCGGATGCAGGCGGCCCTGGACGGCATGTTCAAGGACACCGGCCACGTCAACGCGTGCTTCCCGATGCTCATCCCCGAAAGCTTCCTCAAGAAGGAGGCCGAGCACGTCGAAGGGTTTGCTCCGCAGTGCGCGGTGGTCACCCGCGGCGGAGGCAAGGAGCTTGAGGAGCCCCTTTACCTGCGGCCGACGTCGGAAACGATGGTCTGGCACATGTACGGCAAGTGGATCCAGAGCTACCGCGACTTGCCGTTGCTCATCAACCAGTGGGCCAACATCGTGCGCTGGGAGATGCGCACGCGCCTGTTTCTGCGCACCACCGAGTTTCTCTGGCAGGAGGGCCACACGGCGCACGCGACCTACGACGAGGCCGAGCGGGAGGCGCTGACGATCCTCGAGATCTACCGGCGGTTCGCCGAGGAGTGGATGGCGGTGCCCGTGCTGACGGGGCTCAAGTCCGACAACGAGAAGTTCGCGGGCGCGGACCACACGTACTGCATCGAGGCGTTCACGCAGGACCGCCGTGCGATCCAGGCGGGAACCTCGCACCACCTGGGCCAGAATTTCGCCAAGGCGTTCGACGTGACGTACCAGTCGCCCGAGGGCAAACTCGAGCACGTGTACGCGACCTCGTGGGGCGTTTCCACCCGCCTCATCGGCACGGTGATCATGGTGCACTCCGACGACCAGGGCCTCGTGCTGCCGCCGCGCCTCGCTCCGGTTCAGGTCGTGATCATCCCGATGGGCC
>CAYJMZ010000287.1:1755-3884 GCA_964370995.1 uncultured Fimbriimonadaceae bacterium
ACGACACGCGCGCCAAGACCGGCGGCGTCGCCGATGCCATGGCGGCGGCGATCAAGGCCATCGGGTGGGACGGGGTCCCGGTGCGCGTGCACGTCGACGCGCGCGAGAAGGAGTCCCCCGGGTTCAAGTTCAATTACTGGGAGCTCAAGGGTGCGTGCGTGCGCGTCGAGATCGGCCCGCGCGACCTCGAAGCGGGCACGTGCGTGGTGTCCGAGCGGCACACGGGCGACAAGACCACCGTGGCCCTCGATGCCGCTGCGGCGAACGTTGCGGGGCGCATGGGAGGCATCCAGTCTGCGATGCTTCAGCGTGCCAGGGTGTTCCGCGACGAGAACACGCGCCGAGTGGACGATTGGGCGACGTTCGAGGAGATCTTTGCGGCCGAGGGCGGGCCCGGGTTCGTGCTCGCACACTGGGATGGCACTACGGAAACCGAACTGGAGATCGCGGAGCGCACCAAGGCCACGATCCGGTGCATCCCGATTCCGCCGCTCGACCCGTCCGACACCGAACCGGGGCGATGCGTGCTCACGGGCAAGCCCAGCCAGGGCCGCGTGGTGTTTGCGAAGGCGTACTAAGAGGCACAGATGGGCAGGACCAACCCAGGACCCGACTACATCCGCGCCGAGGAGTGGCACGTGGCGCATTCCGGGCGGAGAGCACGTTGGCGACGTTGGACCTCCGTCGCGGTCGTCGTGGCGCTGCTGGGCGTGGTGGCGGTATGGCGCATCCCCTCGATGGTAACGGCTGCCCGAATCCGCGGCGTGTTGGACTCCATCGACCACGCCAATGCCCTATCGATCGGGGTGAGTTCCTACACGGAGGACGGGACGCAGCAGCCGATGGCGTGGGGCGATTGGGTGTCCGGTGCCTTTGAGCGGCAGAGCCTCGGTCGGGCAAATATCGAGCGGCGTGGGACGGAGATGTTCCTGTCCGACGAAAAGGGGGGCGGAACGATTGAGCGCTTTGACATGGAGTCCCTCAACGGACGAGCCCACTTCCACCGGTTGCTCGAAGAGGCCGCGCGCAACGGCTTGCATCGGGTGGAGCCCTCGGGCAGTTCAGGTGGCCGGGCCGAGTACGAGGTCGTGCGCGGGGCCGAGCGACTGCACTTCTGGTTCGACGAGCAGAAAGGCCGCTTCTTCGCTTGCGTGGTTTCGCACCTGGGCGTAAACGGCTGGCGTCCTGTTGCGGAGGTTGCCGTGGAGGTGGGAGCCGCGTACACGACTGTGATTGACCCCGTCAGCGTGAAAAGGACCCGCGAGGTTGACGTTCCCCGCGAGGTCGAGGCCCGTCTTCCGCTGGCTCGGGGCGGCGCAATTGAGATCGGACCCGTGCACCTGTCCCAAAGCGGGGCGGTGTTCGTGGTGGTGCGCAAGACCCCCGCCGCCGTGCCGCCCTATTTGACCGACGACAACGGCATGCGGTACTTCCGGGCGGACATCGAGTTCTCGTGGCCCGAACTGCCCGCGGTTGAGTACATGTTCGTTCCCATGGACCCCGCCGATACCGGGACGCCCAGAACGATTCGGCTCCATTTCCCGGCTCGGCAACTCCTTGGAACCGATGCGCTTCCGCCGCACGATGTGGCCTCGTTTAACCACCGCTTCGACAAGCCCAATTGCGTCGTTGTGCCCTCGTACAGAATCAACAGCTCCGCCGCGGGGTTTAAGGCGCGCTTCTCTCAGGCAATTACCCGAGCGGAACACATGCGCGGTGTGGTCCGGTTCCTCGATGCCCAGGTCGTCGATATCGTCGGGGGCGAAGCGCCCTCGCGCGCCGATGAGACCCCCACCGCGTGGACCGAAGATCGGCGGTCGGCCATGGCCGCCTATCGAGAGGCCCTGGAGTTGATCGCGATTTCGGGGTGGAGGCAAGAGGTGAGATCCTCGATCTGGTACCGGTTGTCCGACCTTGAGAACCAATTCGGCGATCCGGTGCGGGCCCAAAAGTGTCTCGAGAGCGCGTACCACACCCTCTCCGTGGACATTTCGGGGCCCAAGGCGGACGAGATCCGGCGGAGGTACGAGGCAACGCAGGGACGCTAGTTGTCCGATCTGCTCCCATGTCGCAACGGTCCCCTTTTGGAGTGCGCGAGCTTGCTCGTCGCCTTGCATTCGAGCGGCTTG
>CAYJMZ010000288.1:0-722 GCA_964370995.1 uncultured Fimbriimonadaceae bacterium
TCGCAGTTCGAGGCCGAACTCACCGGCGTGGTGCGTCTGCTGGAGAACCAGCCGTGCGTAGTGGCGTGGGTGCCGTTCAACGAGGGCTGGGGCCAGTTCGACACCGCGCGCATGGTTTCGTTCCTGCGCAGACTCGACCCCACCCGCCTCGTGAACTCGGTGAGCGGGTGGACCGACCGCGGCGTCGGCGACATGCACGACATCCACGCGTACCCCGGCCCGGGCTCGCCGGCGCCCGAAGCGAGGCGTGCGGCGGTGCTGGGCGAGTTCGGGGGCCTCGGCCTGATGGTGAAGGGCCACACGTGGAAGGGCGACGGCTGGGGCTACCGCTCGATGGACTCTCCAGCGGCCCTCGACGACGCGCTCGTCGAGCTGCTGCAGCAGACCCACGGCCTGCGCGCGTACCCGGGGCTCTCTGCGGCGGTGTACACGCAGACCACGGACGTCGAGGTCGAGATCAACGGCCTGATGACCTACGATCGCGGGGTCCTCAAGGTGGACGAGAAGCGCATCGCCGCCGCCGTGAAGGCCGTGGCAGGCCCGTTGCCCACGGTTGCGGTGCTTGTGCCCACCTCGCAGGTCGAGCGACAGAAGTGGCGCTCCTCCAACCAACGGCCCGTCGACGGGTGGGAGGCCGCCGGATTCGACGATGCGTCCTGGAGCCAAGGACCGGGCGGATTCGGCACCGCCGGCACGCCCGGCGCGGCGATCGGCACCGAGTG
>CAYJMZ010000288.1:732-3860 GCA_964370995.1 uncultured Fimbriimonadaceae bacterium
GGAGACATCTGGCTTCGCCGCACCTTCACGCTGGCCGAAGCCGCGGGCACCGGGCTGCACCTCCTGATCCACCACGACGAGGACGCCGAGGTGTTCATCGACGGCAAGCTCGCGGCCTCCTTGCCAGGATACACAACCGGTTACACGCTCGTGCCCATCCCAACCCGCCTCAGCGCCGGAGACCACACCCTGGCGGTGCACTGCCACCAGACCACCGGTGGCCAGTTCATCGACGTGGGGCTTGCGAGGGTCAGTCGGTAATCTGGGGTCAGACTCCCAGAATCCGGGCCCCTCGCCCCGCTTGCGGGGAGAGGGGTTGGGGTGAGGGGCTTCCGATCCCCGATTCCCGTCTCCCCAGTCCCCAGTCCCCAACATGCGACAATGGAGCGTGAAGTTCCGACCCGTCGCGTGGCTGTCCATTGCGGGGGCGATCGCGATCGCAGGTTGCGGCGGCCCGCCGGCGCCGACGAAACCGCCCAGGGCCCGAGTGGACCCGTGGGTGCTGATGACGATCGACCCCCAAGCGGCGGCGCCCGCACTCGTCACGAACGGTCTGGTCGGCTTGCGAATTGGGCGAGACGGCACGGGGTACGGAGCTTCGGGGGCCCGTCTGCAGTCTCTTCGCAGCGATGCGTTCGAACCCAAGGGCGAGGAGAAGATCTTGAGGCAGGGACACCCGTTTCTCCTGCGATGGAAGGTCGGCGGCAAACCGGTGCGGCCCGAGGACGACGGCACCTACGTGCAGTCCCTCGACATGCGAACGGGCCTTCTGTCCACGCAGTGGAACGCCCAGGGTGTGAGGTTTGAGTGCACGACCGCCATCGACCCGGACGCGCGCATCGTGGCCCAGCGATGGTCCCTCACCAGCGCTTGGAGAACCCGCCGGGCGGAGCTCTCAGCGGCCCCCTCTGGCGCGTACCGAATCGTTCAAACGGGCCCCACCAAGGCCCAAGTGAACCCGGACAAGAGCATGCTGGTGGAACGAGTGGCGACGCTGGACAAGGGCAGCCCTCCGCGGTTCGGGGAGGTGGCGGCGCGCAGCAAGAAGGTGTGGGCGGAGCGCTGGAAGACCGACATCGTGATCGACGGCCCCGTGGAGGACCAGCAGGCAGTGCGCTCGTTCCTGTACTACCTGCGGGCAAGCGTGCATCCGAAGGGGGGACGCGCGCCCGGCCCGATGGCGCTGTCGAGCGACCGCTACTTCGGACACGTGTTTTGGGACGCGGACGTGTGGCTGCTGCCCGCGCTGGCGCTCATCGATCCCGATGCGGCGCGCACGATCCCCGACTACCGGCTCGCTCGGGCCCCGGCGGCGCGAAGAAACTATGATCGCTGGATCGCCTCGGGAAGGCCCGTGTCCGGCGGCAAGCTCGGTGGGCGCACTCCCGAGATGCCGCGGTGGGATGGGGTCATGTACCCGTGGGAGTCCAGTGTGGGCGGAAGGGAGACCGTGCCCGGCCCATCGCGCTTCGAGCACCACATCACCGGCTCGGTGGCGTGGGGCCTCGGGTTTGCCGCCGATCTGGGACTCGCCGACCCCAAGGCCGTTCGGCGCATCAGGCGCGAGGCCGCGGCGTTCTACCTCAACCGGATCACCAAGCGGTCCGACGGCCTGTACAGCCTCAAAGCGACCATGAGCCCCGACGAGAACCGCATTGGGGATGACGACCTGTACACCAACGTGCTCGCGCAAATCCTGATCGATCAGGCCTTGGCGCGCGTGTCCGATGCGAGGCGCCCCCGCCTCATCCGCCCGCAGGATGCCACGTCGCTGCTGAACTACTCCGGCGACGCCCTCCGCGGCTACAAGCAGGCCGCCGGCGTGCTGGCCGCGTACCCGCTGCAAGATCCCGGCGCGGAGAAGCAGGCGCTGGCCTTGCTCGCGCGGTTTGCCCCGCTCGTGAGCAAGAACGGGCCCGCGATGAGCGACTCCGTGCACGCGGTGCTGTGGGCGCGCGCGGGCATGGCCGGGAATGCGTACGAGGCGTGGCGGCGGAGCTGGGTCCCATTCACGCGCCATCCGCTGATGCTCTTCAGCGAGAAGCGAAGCCTCAATGCGACGTACTTCACCACGGGCGCGGCAGGTTCGATTCAGACGGTTTTGTACGGATTCCTTGGGATTCGGATCGATTCTGGGCAGGAACACCCCTCCGATTGGTCAAAATTGCTGATAGGAAAGGCTCGACTCACCGTGAAGCCACAATTGCCCCCCTCTTGGAAGCGCGTCACTCTCCGGGGATTCACGGTGCTCGGCCGTCGTTACACGCTCACCGCGACGCATGATGCGGTGCACGTCACAGAAGGAGACCACGATTGATGCCAAATGTTGTTCTAACCATCGACTGCGAGGGCGCGCACCACGACCGGTGCTTCACCGGCGAAATCATCAAGGTGCTGGAAGCGGAGTTCGTGCCCGCCTCCTGGATGATCCACGTGTCGATGAAAGACCCCAGCGCGAACACGAACCTCTACTACCACGAGTACGCGCACAAGATCCCGAACTGGCACGAGATGGGAATGAAGGTGAATTTCGAGAACGAGCGCGGCTACGTGGAGGACCCCAAGGAGCGCGGGAACATCATGTGGATCGCGAAGGACACGCTCAAATCGCACCTCATCAAGGCCACCGCGTTCCGGGCGGGGTGCTTCGCGCTGCTTCCCTCCGACATCCCCTATCTGCAGGACATTGGCATCGTGGTGGACTGCTCGGTCGTGCCGGACGCGACCAACAAGATGTTCGTGGACTGGGACGGGGCTCCCCACCAGCCCTATCACAGCAGCCCCGATGACCTCACCCGCGAGGGCTCGAACCGGGTGCTCCATCTGCCGGTGGCCACGCACCAGGGCGAGATCGGATACCTCGACAACGGCTTCGACGCACTGCTGCCGCTCTTCGACGCGAATATGGGCCGCGAAGTGATCTGCCTGGGCGTGCGCGACTACCACGACTCGGTCGCTGACCTCCAAAAGACCATTCGCTACTTCCGCCAAAAGGGGGCGCACTTCACCACGCTCACGCAAGCCGCAAGCGAGCACTACGAGCACCACGAGGCCCTCGCCGGCGTGTAGAATCAGGGATCGGGGATCGGGGATCGGGGATCGGGGATTGGGGCCCCTCACCCCAACCC
>CAYJMZ010000289.1:0-3858 GCA_964370995.1 uncultured Fimbriimonadaceae bacterium
CCCCCCCCCCCCCCCCCCCCCCCCCCCCCCCCCCCCCCCCCCCCCCCCCCCGCACTCTAAAAGGGGACGAGTCTCATCGTCGGCGCAGCCCGGCAGGGAACCTCTGTGTGCGCCCCGAATACCCAAAGTGTGAAACGACCAGTTCTGGGTGTGGTGATTGGGAACAGGGGGTTCTTTCCCACCCACTTGTGCGAGGCGGGGCGGAAGGCGATCCTGTGCGTGCTCGAGGGGGAGGGGTTCGACGTCGTCGTGCTCCCCGAAACCGCGCGGCAATCGGGCACGGTGGAGTCCCTTGCCGACGCGCGGGCGTGTGCAGACCTGTTCCGCGCCAATCGGGACTCCATCGACGGGGTCCTCGTGACGCTGCCCAACTTTGGCGACGAGCGCGCGATTGCAAACACGCTGCGGTTTGCCGACCTCTGCGTGCCCGTACTTGTGCACGCGTTCGAGGACGACGCCAAGCGCATGACGATCGCGGACCGGCGCGACTCCTTCTGCGGCAAGATGTCCGCGTGCAACAACCTGCGGCAGTACGGCATCCGCTACAGCCTCACGACGCTGCACACCGTGAACCCCGAGTCGGCCTCCTTCCGAAGCGATCTCCAGGCGTTCGCGGCCACGTGTCGGGTCGTGAAAGGCCTGCGCCGGGCGCGCGTGGGGGCGATCGGGGCGCGGCCCGGGGCGTTCAACACGGTCCGCTACAGCGAGAAGTTGTTCGAGGCGAGCGGCATCACCGTGGAGACGCTCGACCTGAGCGAGGTGCTGGGGTGGGCGAACGGGTACGGCGCGGGCGATCCCGCCGTCAAGGCCAAGCGCGAGCAGATCGGCGGCTACACCGAGACCCAGGGCATCCCCGAGGACAGCCTCGACAAGATGGCGCGCCTGGGGGCCGCGATCGACGGTTGGGCGAGGGATCAGCAGATCGACGCGACCGCCATCCAGTGCTGGACGTCTCTGGAGGAGTTCTACGGCGTGGTGCCGTGCACGCTGATGTCGATGATGTCGGAAAGCCTGATGTCCAGCGCGTGCGAGACCGACGTCGCGGGCGTGGTGGGCATGCACGCGCTGCAACTCGCGTCGGGTCGCCCCTCGGCGCTGCTGGATTGGAACAACAACTACGGCACAGACCCTGATAAAGCCGTTGTGTTCCACTGCTCGAACCTGCCGCGCTCGGTGTTCAGAGAGCAGAAGATGGACTACCAGGAGATCATCGCCGGGACCGTCGGCAAGGAGAACACGTACGGCACGATCGTGGGCCGAATGAAGTCCGGCGCGTTCACGTATGGGCGCGTGTCCACAGACGACACCTCGGGCCGGGTGCGCGCCTATGTGGGCGAGGGGGAGCTCACCAACGACGTGCTCAACACGTTCGGCGGCTTCGGGGTGGTGCGTATCGAGCGGTTGCAGGAGCTGCTGCGCTACGTGTGCGAAAACGGGTTTGAACACCACGTCGCGTTCAACCTGTCCTCCGTGGCCGACGCGGTGCGCGAGGCGATGGAGAAATACTTGGGCTGGAGTGTGTACCGACATGTGTGAGCGGCGATATGCCTTGGGCGTGGACTACGGCACGAACAGCGTGCGCGCGCTGATCGTGGACACCGAGACCGGCGAGGAGGTCGGCACCTCGGTGTGGGAGTACGCGCGCGGCGAGGCGGGCGTGTGGCAGCGGCAAGGGGACCCGCATTTGGCGCGGCAGCATCCCCAGGACTACGTCGACGGGTTCTTCGCATGCGTGCGGGGGGCCTTGGCGGAATCAGGAGTCGACCCTGCCTCGATCGTGGGCATCGGCGTGGACACCACGGGCTCGACCCCGATTCCGGTGGACGCGCGCGGCGTGCCGTTGGCGCTCGATCCCGCGTTTGCGGAGAACCTCGATGCGCTTGCGTGGCTGTGGAAGGACCACACCGCCCACGCCGAGGCCGCCGAGATCACCGCCCTCGCGCGCAAGCGGAAGGAGCCGTATCTTGCCAAGTGCGGTGGCACGTACTCGTCCGAGTGGTTCTGGTCGAAGGTCCTGCACTGCGCGCGCGTGGCGCCCGGGGTGTTTGCGGCCGCGCACTCGTGGGTCGAGGCGCAGGACTGCATCCCGGCATGGCTGTGCGGTGTTGCGAGCGCGTCGGCGATCCCGCGAGGGGCTTGCGCGGCGGGGCATAAGGCGATGTACCACCAGGGGTGGGGCGGTCTGCCGTCCGAGGCGTTCCTCGCCGAGTTGGACCCGCGTCTCGCCGATCTGCGCGGGCGCCTGTATCAGGACGTGGCGACGATCGGCGTGAGGGCCGGGGGCCTTGATCCGGAGATCGGGGCGCGGGCGGGCCTGCCGGCGGGCATTTCCGTGTCGGTGGGGGCGATGGACGCGCACGTGGGTGCGGTGGGCAGCGGTGTGAAGCCGGGCACGCTCGTGAAGATCATGGGCACGAGCACGTGCGACATCCTTGTGGGCGACGAGGCCACCCCCGACATCCCGGGCGTGTGCGGCGTGGTGCCGGGCTCGGTGCTGCCGGGAATGCTGGGCATCGAGGCCGGTCAATCGGCGGTGGGGGACCTGTTCAACTGGGGCGCCACGAAGCTTGGCGGGCGTGGGCACGACGCCCTGACCGAAGAGGCAGAGCGCCTCGCGCCGGGGCAGAGCGGGCTGCTCGCGCTGGATTGGAACAACGGCAACCGCACGGTGCTGGTGGACCCTCTGCTCACGGGCCTGTTGGTCGGCCAGACGCTGCACACGACCACCGGCGAGATCTACCGTGCGCTGATCGAGGCCACCGCCTTCGGGGCGCGCACGATCATCGAGCGCATCCGCGAGTACGGGGTGCCGATCGACGAGATCGTGGTGTGCGGCGGGATCGCGGAGAAGAGCCCGCTGACGATGCAGATCTACGCGGACGTGTGCGGCATGCCCATGAAGGCGAGCCGCTCGAGCCAGGCGTGCGCGCTCGGGGCCGCGATTTGCGGTGCCGTGGTCGGCGGAGCGCACGCGAACGTCGCCAGCGCTGTGACGGCCATGACGGGGGTGAAGCAAGCGGTTTTTGAACCCAAACCCGCCCCCGAGGCCGTGTATCGATCCTTATACGGCCTGTACCGAACGCTCCACGACGCGTTCGGCGTGACCGGCACGTGCAGCGACGTTTCGGATGTGATGAAGGCGTTGGGTCGAATCCGATTACAGGGGATGGAATGAGCGTTCTAGAGCTTCGAGATGCCGTATGCCGGGCCAACCAGGCCTTGCCCAAGGCGGGGCTCGTGACGATGCACTCGGGCAACGTCAGCGCGTGGGACCCTGCGTCGAACATGGTTTTCATCAAGCCGTCGGGGGTCGATTACGAGACCCTCACACCCGAAGAGCTCGTGGCCGTGGACCTCGAAACGGGTGCCGTGGTGGACTCGAATGCGCGGCCGAGTGTGGATCTCCCGCACCACCTCTACCTGTACCGCCACCTGTCCGGAGTGCGTTCAATCGCGCACACGCACAGCAACTACGCGACGGCGTTTGCCGTGTGTGGCCAGCCCATCCCGCCCGTGCTGACGGCCATCGCCGACGAGTTTGGAGGGCCCATCCCGTGCGCCCCGTACGCGGACAACGAGGGCGAGCACATCGGCGAGGCGATCCTCGCACACCGCACCGAGCGCGCGCCCGCAATCCTCCTAGCGCACCACGGCGTGTTCACGTGGGGCGACAGTCCCAGGGCCGCGCTCAAGGCCGCCGTGATGGTGGAAGACGTCGCTAAAACCCTGTTCCTCGCCCGCCAGTTGGGCACCCCCACTGAGCTCTCGCCAGAAGAAGTGGACAAGTGGTGGGACCGGTATCAGAACCGCTACGGACCGGGATCCGATTTTTAGAGTGCGCGGACTCCCGGTCCGCGC
>CAYJMZ010000290.1:0-3838 GCA_964370995.1 uncultured Fimbriimonadaceae bacterium
GCCCTTGCCCTTGACCGTCAGCGCGTGCACGAACACCGGCCCGCGCAGTTCGCGCACGTTGCGAAACACCTCGAGCAGCGTCGGCAGGTCGTGCCCGTCGATCGGGCCGATGTACTCAAAACCCATCTCCTCGAAAATCGTGCCGGTGTCCTCGGGCGCGAAGTAGTGCGTGATGCCGTGGCGCAGGCCCGCGGCGACGCGGCTTACCGGCGAGGGCAGTTTCTGAACGACCTCCTTGGCCCGGTGCGCGAGGTCCTGCAAGAGGGGCCGCGAGCGCAGTTTCTGAAGGTACGTGGTGAGCGCACCCACGTTGGGAGCGATCGACATCCGGTTGTCGTTGAGCACCACGGTGAGGTCGCTCTTCATCGCCCCGGCGTGGTTCAAGGCCTCCCAGGACATCCCCGCGCTGATCGCGGCGTCCCCCGTGACCGCCACGACGCGCTCGCCCGTGCCCAACCGGTCGCGCGCGGCGGCAAAACCGAGGGCTGCCGAAATCGCGGTGCCCGCATGACCTGCCCCGAAGTAGTCGAGCCCGTGCTCGTCGCGCTTGAGGAACCCGCTCAAGCCCTTGTACTTGCGCAACGTATCGAACCGGTCAAGACGACCGGTCAGCATCTTGTGCGGGTACGCCTGGTGCCCCGTGTCCCAGATGACCTTGTCCGGAGGCAGCGAATACGCCGCATACATCGCCACCGTGAGTTCGACCGTTCCGAGGTTCGAACTGAAGTGCCCGCCGGTCTTGCTTACCCGGTCGAGAATCGCCTGGCGCAACTCGCGCGCAACCTCTTGCAACTGCTGGTCGGAGAGCTTGTGAAGGTCAGATGGCTCGACGATGCTCTCCAAAAGGGTGCGACTGTTCATGCTTCCTCTAAGCATACGCGCTCGGAGCCCCCTGCGTTGTGCGGCCGGCTGCCCGGACCGACAATCGGGACGATCGCGGCTACGAACCTGCGCGCCAGGCGGCCAGGGCCTTCGCGGGAGTGATGCCGGTCGGGGGCAACAGTTCCAGGCAGGCGATGCCCTCCCATTGGCCGCGGTCGAGCCCGCCCATCCTCACCTCGAAGGGCGCGGAACCCGCACCGACCTTCGAGCCCGCAACGGCCGCCGATCCGAGCAGCGCGGTTTGGGCCAGCCCCACTAGGAATGCAACCGCCGCGTCGCGATCGGACGCCTCCAGTCGGTAGAGCTCGTACTCGGCAAGCCCAAACTTCTGAAGCCCCAGGGTGGAGGCGTGGTGCCCTTCTCGGCTTGGCACGAACCGAACCTCCACGTGCTCGCGCGCATCCACACGCGGGTCTGCGCGGGGCTCGCAGCGCAGCTGGCCCGGCAGGCGGTACCGTTGCGCCATCGGATCGGCCACCACCCCCTGGGTGCAAAACGCCAGCCGGTCTGCGATGTCCAGGATCAGATCGAGCGCGGGATAAACCTCGGCGTGGTGAGACTCCACGCTCAGCTGCAGCACGTGCCACGCGGACTTCAACCGCAGCACCGTTTCGGCGGGCATCGACTCCGCCAGCGCGCTCCGCGTGATGTACGTAGGGTCGAACCCCGCCTCCTCGCGGCTGAGCACCCGGAGGCGCAGCACGGTCTTGCGGTCCAGCGACGCCAACGCGTACTGGCCGCGCTCCATGGGACGGCGCAGGTCCTGCTTGTCCGCCCCGCGGTCCAACGGCACGCCGAAAGCCTGCACGGCGCCGCCCCCGCCCTTCGGGTTGGCGACCGCCGCCACCGAAGGCAACATCGCCTGCCCGCTCAGCACGGAGAGGTAGAAGTTGCGGTCGATTCCGAATCCCGGGTTCTTGGGCTTGGAGAACTTCAGAAACTTCACAAAGAGCGCCCTCCCGCGGGCCGAGGCACCCGTGCGCCGGGTGGGGACTCCGGGGACCTTCGAATTGCCTTCTTCGTGCCCATCACCACACCGCGGTGAACTACCGCTCGACTTCCGAAAGGACCTTCTCGAGCTCCTCGTTTTCGCCGACGGCCTCACGGATCTGCCGTGCGAGCGCCCGCGCTTCGTCCACGTTGCCCGCCCGCTTGGCTGCCAATGCGAGGTTCACGTGGATGCCAAGCGAGCTCGGCAACCGCTGTGCCGCGAACCGCATCGCCTCGTAGGCCTCCTCGACGCGCTCTAGGCCGGTGAGGGCCTGCAACAGCTCCCCATACGCGGGTTCGCAACCCGGGAACAGCTCGATGAGGCGGCGTGCGCTCTCCTCTGCTTCGGGCCACTCTTCGAGGCGGTTGTGCGCCGAACTGAGCAACGCCCACATCTTCCAGTAGTCGGCCAGCCAGTTGCGGAGCGGTTTGAGGATGCCGACCGTACCCGCCGCGTCTCCGCTCTCCAACCGCTCCCGCGCCTGATCCACGACCTCGGCCCGATTGGGCTGTTCGAGCTCGATCTGCCACGCGAGCGTCTGGGCGCGCGTATCGGGATCGGGGTTGCTCGCGAGCACGTCCGCAAGAATGCGGGGCACCTCGAACTCCCGCTTGCCAGCCTGCAGGGTGCGCGCATACTCGAGGAGCAGGGGAATGTCGTTCGGCGCCACGTCGAGGCAATCCTCGAAAAGGTCCATGGCGCGATCGAACTCCTCGCGTTCGACGAGGACCGGCGCATAGAACCGCTTGACGGCCACGGCGTTTTCGAGGGTCGCCAACGCGTTCTCAAACGCCTTGACCCCGTCATCCTGGCGCCCGGCCTGAATCAGAGACACGCCGTACTTCGCGTGGACAGCCCCACTCTCCGGCTGGCGGCCCATCTGCTCCAGCCAGAGGGCGGGCACCTCGTGGGCGCGATTGGTCTGGGTGAGCACCATCGCAAGATAGTCGAGCGAGGGCTTGTCGTCGCCCTCCAGGTCCACGGCTTTGCGGAAGTTGCGCTCGGCGTTGACCGGCATGCCCTGCGCGAGTTGGGCGATCCCCAGATGCGTGTAGATCGCGGGCTCGTTCGCCTCGTGCTGGAGCGCCTTTTCAAACCACTCCCCAGCCTTGGCGGAGAGGTTGATGGCCTGGAACGCCTCGCCGAGCGCGTAGTAGGCGCGAAAGTCGTCCGGCGCGATCTCCACCGCTTCGCGAAACGCCTTCTCCACGACCTCGAACGAGCCGATCCGGTACTGCACGCACAAGCGGCCCAACTGGAGCAGCGTCTCGTAGGGGCCCAGGAAATCGGGATCGGCTTTGGCGGCGGTCAGCAACGACTCGAACGCGGGCTCGGGCGAGAACTCGTTCGCGACGCGGCCACTGGCCTGCTGGATGTAGTTCAGCGCGTCGTAGCCCTCCAAGAACTGCAGGAACGCCTCCGGCTGGTCTGTACCGAACTCCATCGCCCCGCCGGCAAGATCGGCGGGGAGTGCGACCTCGGCCTGCTCGGCGATCGCCTTGACGATCTTGTGGAGGTAGGCGAACACCTCCTCGGTCTTAAACGCCCATTCGTGCTGGAAGATCACCTCGGGCGTGCCCTGGGCCTGCGCGCGCAGGGTGAGCTCGAACCCCCCGTCCTCGGCGCGTTTGATCAGCCCATCGATCACGCGCTCGGCACCCGACTGCTCGAAGAGCTGGTCGATCCACTCGCGCTCCATCAGCGTGTCCGCCAGGTTCACAAACGCCGCCCGGTCGTCGTCCCCGACCCGGGCGAGGTAACTCACCGAGTGGATCTCCGCGCTGGTAGCCGAGCGGACGGCCTCGGCGGCGAAATTGATCAACTGGCGTCCAAGAGCAGGGCGAGTGTTCTCGGCAGCGCTAAGCGGAAGAACGGCGAGCTTCATACCCCGCGAGTGTACCGGGGAGGCAGGGATCAGGGATCAGGGATCAGGAAGCAGGAAGCAGGAAGCAGGAAGCAGGAAGC